>JBBQLF010000266.1:0-6614 GCA_038327695.1 Bryobacterales bacterium | reverse complement strand
AGAAGAACCAGTACGAGACGGCGCAGGCTCAAGGATCGCCTCAGCAGCGGGAGCGCCAGGTGGATGAGGCATTGAAGAAGCTGGAGGACCTGGCCCGGCGGCAGCAGGAATTGGCGCAGCAACAGCAACAACAAAAGCAGCAGCAGATGGCGCAACAGCGATGGGCGCAGGAGATGCTGCGGCGCGAGGCCGAGGAGTTGCGGAAGAAGATGGAGGAGTTGCAGCAAGGCCAGCAGCAAGGTGGACAGCAGGGCCAGCAAGCGGGCCAGCAACAGAGCCAGTCCCAGGGTCGGGGTCAGGGTCAGCCGCAAGGTCAATCACAAGGGCTGGGCCGCGCGCAGCAGCAACTGGACCGGGCCATCGAGGACATGCGGCGGGCGCAGCAGTCCGGCCAAAGCCAGGGTAGCGCCGAAAGCGCGCGGCGGGCGGCGGACCGGATGCAGGAGGCGCGCGACAGCATGTCTGGCATGCGCCGGCAACAGTCCGGCGACCGGATGGACGACATCTCGCGGCGCACCGGCGATCTGGCTCAACGCCAGAAGCAATTTGAAGAACAGTTGAAGCAGATGTATCCCAAGGGCGCCGAGGGCGGCCAGCAACCGGGCCAGGCTCGCGAACAAGTGGAGCAGATGGCCAAGCAAAAGGAGGGCATGGAGCGCGACTGGAAGAAGCTGGAGCAGCAGATGCGCGAGACAGCGCGCTCACTGGACGGCACACAGAAGGGAGCGGCTTCGCGCCTGCGGGAGGCGCTCGGCGAAGCGCAACAGAATGAGCTGGGATTGCGGTTGAAGTTCGGATCAGAGTGGATGAGGCGGGGCCTGGGGCCTCAGATCGAATCGCGAGAGAAAGTTGTGTCGGAGACGCTGGAGCGGATGAAGCGGCAGGTGGAGCAGGCCCGTGAGATGGCCGGGCAGCCCGGCAAATCCGGTTCCGATGGCGGGCAGGAGGGCCGGGAGAAGACGGAGCGGGCTGTGAACCAGCTGGAGCAACTGCGCGGACAGATGCAGGCGATGACGCGTGGGCAGCAGGGGCAGCAGCCGGGCCAGGGCCAGGGGCAACAGCCCGGCCAGGGGCAGGGGCAGGGACAGGGACAGGGGCAACAAGGCCAGCAGGGACAGGGCCAGCAAGGCCAGCAGGGACAGGGCCAGCAGCAGGGCCGGGGTCAATTCCCGCGCAAGCAAGGCTCGCGCAACAACGGCGAGCCCAACGCCATGAACGACGGCTCGGTGCCATGGGCGCCGGGCGGGGTGCAGGGGGCCTTCGATGACACGCTGCGTCAACTGCGCCAACTGCGGTTTGGAGAGGATACAGACGCCGAGACCAAGGCCGAGGTGGATCGCCTGATTGGCGAGATGCAGCGGCTGGACCCGCGGAAGTTCCCCGGCAACCCTGCGTTGCTGGGCCGGATTGACGCCGAGTTGCTGCCGCAGTTGGAGCAGTTGGAGTTGCAATTGCGGCGAAAGCTGGACAACACCGCCTCCGGGGGCAGCCAGATTCGGAGCGGCTCCCGGGCGGCGGCGCCGGCAGGTTATGGCGATGCGGTTGCGGAGTACTTCAGGCGGCTCGGCAGAGGGCGGTAGTTACGGGAGATAGGGCAGAGGGAAAGCACTCGACAGGCGGCCGTCCGCGTTGAGAGTCAGGCTGACGGACGGCGCGGCGGGCAGAGGCGCGCTAAGCAGAATCTGCACGATGTGCGTGCCCGGCTGGAGCGGATTACTGATGACGGTCAGAACGGTGTGCTCGATGGAGCCGGACGTCACGCGGATCTTGGCCGCGTCCGGCACCGCATTGGAGTCTGGCAAGCTGGAGACGATCAACTGGACGATTTCGCCAGGGCGGGCGGGGCTGGCCGAGGTGATTGCCACGCCGTTCAATGTCTGAGCGGCCAGGATCATCGGCGTCGGGGCATCCAGAACGAGCACCGCGGGCAGGGCGCTCACGCCCTCCACATAGGCCTGCACCAGGTTGGGCCCGGAACTCAGAGCAGTCGGGATCTGGAGGGTGAGGTTCCCGTTCTGAAAAGCGATGATCTGCGCCGGGCGATCCCCCACCATCACACTGAAGCTGGATGCCGGCTGGAACGGCGCAACATTGACTACGGGCAAGGTGACAATGCCACCGGCGTAGATGGTGGGCTTAGGCAGTTGGGAAAGGGCGAAGTGGATGGGGCGGGCATTCGGCAGGACCTGGAAGCCTGCGGCGGTGGTCGTGAAGGCCAAGCCCTGATTGGTAGTGAGATTGACGGGGCCGAGCTGCGCCTGGGGCGATACGATGACCTGGGCCAGCGCACGCGTGGGTGAGAGCGGGAAGACCTGGCGGACGCTGATATCACTGGTGCCGAACCCGAGCGCCGGCGCCCAGGTATCGAAATTGGCGCCGTTGATCTCCACAACAGTTTCCACGCCGGCGGGCAGGTTGTTGGGCGTGACGGTGAGCTGTGGAGCATCGGAGAAGTCGTATTGGTGGACGGGTGTGGCACTGCCCTGGAGAAAGAGATTGCTCTGGCCGTCGGCATTGTAGGCGGTCAGAACGCCGCGGTGCCCGGCTGGAGCCGGCGGCAGCGCCACCGTCATCTGGCCTTCCTGGGCGGAAAGGACGCGGACGGCGACGCCGTCCATCCAAACCTGGGTGGCCGCGTTAAGATTGATGCCGGTGAGCAAGAGGGTCCGGTCAGGGTTCTGCGCCACGTTCTGGAGCGATGGCGGTGTCCTGGTGAGAACCTGGAGCGCCGAAGGCAGCATGTAGCTCTCGTTGTTGACGGTGAACAGAAGGTGCCTGGGACCGGTGGAAGAGAAGGCGGAAAGGCCGATATCGACGGCGAGATAGCCCGCGCTGTAGGCGCGAATGCTATTGGGGACGACGGATTCAGTGTCGCCGGCGACGCTGATGTTGAGGCCGGCCGAGGGGGCGGTGAGGCTGTAGCCGGTGAGGATGGCGGTGGCCTGCCGGGGACCGAGCACAAAGGTGGCCGGCTTGACTGCTTCCTGGGTAAAAAAGGAATAAGTCTGAACGCTGTGGACGTTGACCGATGCGCGGCGGTTGCCGTTGAAGTTGATGTTCGGGGTGGTCTGGCCAGCGGCGACGCTGACCAGGTACTGCGGCGCGGCGGTGCCGGGATAGAAGACCAGATCAAACGGGGAGCCGGGGCTCAGGCGGCCGGCCGGGTCCGAAGGAAGTTCCAGGTTGACGGGCTGCGGTTCGCCGGGCAGGGAAGGCGGTAACGCATGGGCATAGAGATAATAGACGCCCGCGGGAAGGCCCTGGAGGGTGTAGGAACCGTCCGGGTTGGTGAGCGTACTGACCGCTGCCCGTCCGGGGAAAACGGCCACCACGGAAGCCAGATTCGCGCCAGAACCGGCCACGCTGACGCGGCCACTCACGGAGCCCGTCTGCTGCGAGAAGCCCGGGGTTGGATAGAGGATGGAGAGTCCGGCGAGGTCGTCGGCGGCCAGAGGCTTGGCCTTGGAGGTGGCCCTGGTGATTTCGGTGGACATCACGCCGGAAGACCAGGAGTGCTGCAGTCCCAGGGTGTGGCCGAATTCGTGAACCATCGTCAGGAAAATCCGCTCCGAGTAGGAGGGACGCGAGCTGAGGTTGCGAGGCAGGCGCAACAACGACTTGGCGATGGGCGCAAACGTGCCCGTTGAGGAGAAGACGGGATCGAGGCGGGCGACCGGCCCACCCTGAGCGAGGACGCCGGGGGGGAGCTCATCGGTGAATTCCACTTCAATCCAGGGGGTGTTCATGACCGCGCCGGGCGTGTGAATGCCGCCGAAGGCGACGCGCAATTCGGACGTCTCCACGCTGTTCCAGACACGGGCGGCGGCGCGCAATTGGCTCAGCAGGGCAGGGAAGCTGTCGCCTGGGGCCAACTGGGTGGGGCCCTGCTCGGAAACGAAAAAGGATACGGTTTTGTTGGGCAGCGCGCTCAGGTCAAACCGGTCATAGACGGGGGTGAAGGGCGCGCTGCGGGTCTGGAAGCGGGTGAAATGGTAGTAGGCGGGGGCCAGCGAGGCGGCGAGGATCAGAAGACCAAGCAGGCGGCGAATCACTTCTGAGCCTCCAGCGCGGCGGCGGTGGCGCGAAGCCGGCTCAACGTGAGCTTGAGCCCCTGATCGGCGATGCGCTTGCCGGCGGCATCCAGAACTTCGGCCTCCAGGGGCCCGCGAGAGAGAATGGTTTCACCGGCGGTGCTGGTTTTGACGTCAAAGACGCCCTGGCCCAGTCCCACAGCCTGCGTAATGCCCTTGGGACTGGTCCATAGGAAGACGACATATTCAGCGCCACGATCCAGCTGGGGGGTGCCGGCGAAGCTCTGGCGGTAACCGCCGATGGTGCCGCCCGGGAGGTAGACTTCGGCGGTGGCCGCGCCCGGGCCGCCCTTCAGGCGTTCGCTGACCTGCAGGCGGTAGACCGTGTAGGCGATGTTGCCCCGCTGAACGGTGGTGGAATCCAGGACGCGGCCGCGAATGATGGCGGTGGACTTCTGCACCATTTCGTCCAGAGTCAGCCGCTCCAGCGTGGTGGCCAAGGCGCAACACGCCAACGCAACGGCGAGAACGAGATGGACGAGGGACCTCATGGTATTCCAGATAATGGACATGCAAGCGGCGCGCCATCCGGCTGGTCTTTAGAATCAGGTCACTAGGCGGGCAAAGTGCGGCCTGGTGAGTCCGGATGACACAGCTGCTCAGAAAAACCGCCTCAACGCGAGAGGGCGTCCCGGACAATGAGGACCGGTACAGCCAGCGCGTGGCGGACGTTGTTGATGGTGGCGCCAAAGACAATATCCTGTAAACCCCTGTGCCCGTGGGCGCCCATGACGACAATATCGGGGTTGGTGGATTTGGCGTGACGGATGATGGCCGATGCGGGATCCGTATCGTAGACAACCGTGAGTTCGGCGGTGATACCAAGGACGCCGAGTGAGGCGAGCAACTGCTCGAAGTAGAGCCGCCCCTCGGCGATCTCGGCCGTTTCCGCCATTGCGCCATGGATGAGCGTGGCGACGCCTTCCTCGACGTGAAGCAGATGGAGAACTGAGTGACCAGGCTTGGCCAGGCCGGCGGCGTGGGCCAGAGCGATGCGGTCCAGCGGAGAATGGTCGATGGGCACCAGGATCTTGCGGTACTCGGGGGCGCGAATGAGGTGGATGGCGGTTTCGGGGACCTCCAGGGCGGCAGCGCGGCGTCCCAGGGGCGCCAGTGAGACCCAGCCCAGCAGCGCCAACAGGCCCAATGCCAGGGGGACGGCGTAGGCGGCATGCCAGCCGCTCAGCTCGTTGAAGGCGA
Organism: Bryobacterales bacterium; assembly: GCA_038327695.1. Taxonomy (GTDB): domain Bacteria; phylum Acidobacteriota; class Terriglobia; order Bryobacterales; family Bryobacteraceae; genus Paludibaculum. The sequence goes on along the minus strand of JBBQLF010000266.1, from coordinate 1,323 downwards.
GCCACAGATTCAGGCCGACGATGATCAACGCCACAGTCCAAGCCAGCACGCGCACCCATAGGCGGCTGACGAAGCTGCCCATGCGGGCGTGGTCCGAGGTGAAGCGGATGAGTGGGATAACGGCGAAGGGCAGTTGCAGGCTGAGGACAACCTGACTGAGGATCAGCAACTTGTAGGCGCCCTGATCCCCGGTGACATAGATGACCGTGGCGGCGGGGATGACGGCCATGGAGCGGGTGAGAAAGCGGCGCAGCCAGGGTCTCATGCGGAAACTGAGAAACCCTTCCATGACGATCTGGCCGGCCATGGTGCCGGTAATGGTGGAGGCCTGGCCGGCGCAAATCAGGGCGACTGCGAAGACGACGCTGGCGACGCTGGTGCCGAGAAGGGGCGCCAGCAGATGGTGCGCCTGCTGGATTTGCTTCACCTCAATTCCGTTGGCGAAAAACGTGGAAGCGGCCAGGATCAGGATGGCGGCATTGACCAGCAGGGCGCCGTTCAGCGCGATGAAGGAGTCGATCAGATTGAAATGGCAGGCCGCTCGTTTGGAGGCCGTGTCGACGCCGATGTTACGGGTCTGGACGAGGGACGAGTGGAGGTAGAGATTGTGCGGCATCACGGTTGCGCCGAGTATGCCGATGGCGACGTAAAGGCTCTGGCCGTTGAGTTGCGGGATCAGCCCGCGCGCGACGGCGTGGAAGTCCGGCTTGGCCAGCAGCACCTCCACGAAGAAGCAGCCGGCAATGATGGAAATGAAGCCGAGTATGATGGTCTCCAGGGCCCGGATGCCATAGCGGTTGAACCAGAGAACCAGCAGTGTGTCACCGGCCGAAAGCAGGACGCCCCAGATCAGAGGGAGCCCAAAGAGCAGGTTTATGCCGATGGCGGCGCCGAGCAGTTCCGCCAGGTCGCAGGCGGCGATGGCGATTTCGCAGAGCACCCAAAGCGCCCAGGAGACGGGGCGGGGATAGGATTCGCGGCAGGCTTGGGCGAGGTCCCGGCCAGTGACGATGCCCAGGCGCGCAGACAGCGTCTGGAGCAGGATGGCCATGGCGTTGGACAGGACCAGCACCCACATCAGCTGGTATCCGAAGCGGGCGCCGCCTTCGAGGTCCGTCGCCCAGTTGCCGGGATCCATGTAGCCCACGCTGACCAGATAGGCAGGCCCGGCGAAGGCAAACATGCGCCGGAACAGGCTGGGGTGTTTGGTCGCTACGGAGGAGTGGACCTCTGGCAGAGAACGAAGCGGGGCCGTGTCCATCGGGCTTTAGTATAGCCCAAGCGGCGCGCCGGACTCATTGATGCATGGCGGGGCGAGCGGCG
>JBBQLF010000265.1:0-6626 GCA_038327695.1 Bryobacterales bacterium | reverse complement strand
TGCGGATTGCGGGGCGCTTTCAGCGGGCCGGGGCCGATGTTCTGCTGGCACCGGTGCCGCACTTCTTCCCGTATCCGGAAGGGGAAATCGAAGCGTTCTACCGGGCCTTTGCGGCGTCGACGGCGTTGCCGATTCTGATCTACAACCTGCCGGCGTTTACGAGCGGGGTGCCGCTGGGAGTGGTTACGCGGTTGATCGAGTGCGTGCCGAACATTGTGGGCGTGAAGGACAGCAGCGGCGAGACGGCGACGCTGCGGGCGCTGACGGAGAGGCCGGGATTGGGCGCGCGGCGGATCATCGGCAACGATAACGCGTTCCGGGCGGTGCTGGAGGGCGGGCTGGTGGACGGCTGCATCAGCGGGGTGGCGGGCGTGCTGCCGGAATTGACGATTGCGTGCCTGGAGAGCGGGTCGGATCCGGCCCTGGCGTTGCTGGAGGAGTTGATCCCGCTGCTGGGGCCGTTTCCGGCGCCGTGGGGGTTGAAGCTGATGGCAGAGGCGCGCGGCTGGTTTCCAGGCCGGTACGCGATGCCGGTTTCGGCCGGGATGGAACGCGAGATGGAGACGTTCCGGGCGTGGTTTGGCGGCTGGTGGGCGGCGGCGGCCCCGACGATTGAAGGGGCGGCCCCGAAGGTCCAGGCAAGCCGGTAGCAGGCGGGTTGGGCGGCTTTCATTTTTCCCCATTGACAGGCGGGCAAGTTCGTTTTACACTTCATGCATTGAATACTGAAACGTACGTTTCAGTATTTTGTGAAGTGAGTGGGTCTGGCCCCGCGGGTCAACGAGGAACAGTTTCATGAGACGAATGAGTACCACCCTGATTGCCGTCGTATTGTTGATTGGCGGCGCGAGCGCAAATGCCCAAGATGTCCGTGCCACGATCACGGGTGTAGTGAGCGACCCGACGGGCGCGGCGATGGCCGGCACGACGGTGCGGGTGACCAGCGTGGACCGGGGCACGGTGACGGAAGCGGTGACGAACGAGACGGGCCGCTACCTGGTGCAGTTTCTGAACCCGGGCGCCTACACGCTGACGGCGGAGAAGGCGGGGTTCAAGAAGTTCAACCGGACGGGCATCAACCTGGCGGCGGCGGACCATCCGGCCATCGATGTGCAGCTGGAGTTGGGGCAAACGACGGAGTCGATCACTGTGGCCGGAGACGTCTCGCTGTTGCAGACGGAGACTTCGACGCGATCTTCGACGATTGAGGCGAAGCTGATCAACGACATGCCGACGGCGGGCCGGAACCTGTACCAGTTTCAGTACACGCTGCCGGGGGTGATCAAGAACAGCCGTTACTGGGGCTCGATGGAGCTGTATGCGTTTGGCAACATCAACGGCGTCTCGATCAGCGGGGGCCGCAGCGGCGAGAACGAGACGATGATCGATGGGGTGTCCAACACCAAGATGGATCGGGGTGTGGTGTACGCGCCGGCGCTGAACGGCACGCAGGAAGTGACGGTGCAAACCAACTCCTACGATGCGCAATACGGACGCATCGGCGGCGGCGTGACGCTGGTGACGACCAAGAGCGGGACGAACGATTTGCACGGGCAGTTGTTTGAGTTTTTCAAGAACGACAAGTTGAACGCCAACGACTGGATCGCCAATAAGAATGGCGAGGAGCGCACGACCATGCGGAACAACACGTATGGCTTCGAGGTGGACGGCCCGGTGCGGATCCCGAAGGTATTTGATGGCCGGAACAGGGCGTTTTTCATGCTTTCGCTGGAAGGCCTGCGGGAGCGTGTCACGTCCGGGCAGTTGCGCACGATGCCGACGGCGGACGAGTTGGCGGGCGACTTCTCCAAGCTGCGCAACACGAGCGGCAACCCTATTGTCATCTACGATCCGCTGACGACGCGGCTGGATTCGGCCGGGAAGTACGTGCGCACGCCGTTCGCCAGCAACCGGCTGCCGGCGGCGCGGATCAATTCGATTTCCAACAAAGTGGCGAGCCTGCTGCCGAAGCCGACGTCGGGCGGCGACGGGCCGGATCATATCAACAACTACGGCAATTTCAGCCCGGCGCGGAACGGCTACGATAGCTGGCTGGGGCGGATGGATCTGAAGCTGAGCCGGGATCACAGCGTGGCGTTCCGCTACGGCCAGACGCCGTGGGAGAACTGGTCCAAGGTGGTGTGGGGCACCAACGCGGCGGAGCCGAGCGGCGAGTGGCCGTCGCAGCGGATCTCGCGGACGTGGGGCGCCGACTGGACGTGGACGATGTCGCCGACGATGGTGCTGAGCCTGCGTGCGGGTCTGGCGCGGTACGAAGGCTTTGGTGGCAACACGTTTGCCCAGGGGTACGATCCCCGGCAGTTGGGTTTCTCCGATTCGCTGGTGAAGCAGTTCACGACGCTGCAGTTTCCGCGGTTCAATATGGGCACCTACTCCGAGATTGGCGCGAGCACGGTGACGAGCTACGAGACGCACGACAACTACAGCATCACGCCGGTGATGAACTGGGTGAAAGGGCGGCACATCATCAAGTACGGCGGTGACCTGCGGCGGTACAACCGGAATCAGTTGCAGCCCGGCACGGCCAGTGGCAGCTACGACTTCAGCAAGGGTTGGACGCAGGCTGACCCGACGCGGGGTGATAGCGGCTCGGGCAACGAGTTCGCGTCGTTCCTGTTGGGCTATCCTTCCGGCGGCAGCGTGGCGCGCAACATCGATCCGGCCTACCGCAACCACTACTACGGCCTGTTCATCCAGGACGATTTCAAGCTGGCGCGGAACTTCACGTTGAACATGGGGCTGCGGTGGGATTACGAGACGCCGCTCAAGGAACGGTACAACCAGATGATCCGCACGTTTGACCGGGCGGTGGCCAGCCCGATTGCGCCGCAGGTGAAGGGACTGGATCTGAAGGGCGGACTGGTTTACGCGGGGGTGAATGGAGTGAGTCCGTTCGCCTTCGAGCCGAAGCGGATGAACTTCCAGCCGCGCGTTGGGTTCGCGTGGAGCGTTGCGCCGAAGACGGTGCTGCGCGGCGGATACGGGCTGAGCCGGCTGGGGCAGTCCTCATTCGGGCCGGCCACGGGCTTCAGCCAGCCGACTTCGTTGATCGCCTCGACGGACGGCAATCTGACGCCGGCGGTTTCGTTGTCTGATCCGTATCCGGCGACGCTGTTCCCGAACGGGCTGCTGAAGCCGATCGGGAACACGCAAGGGCTCTCGACCAACCTGGGTCAAGCGGTGACGGGCCAGTATCTGGACCGGCCGCTGCCGGTGTCGCATCAGTTCAGCTTCGGCTTCCAGCGGGAATTGCCGTTCAATTCAGTGATCGACGCGTCCTATGTTGGCAACCTGACGCGGCAGTTGCCGGTGAACATGGGTTTGAACTTCATCGGTGGCGCTGAGCTGGAGCGGCTGCCTGTGGCGCAACGGGCGGCGTATTATAACGAACGGGTGCCGAACCCGATGGCGGGGCTGCTGCCGAATTCGTCCATCAATGGGGCGACGGTGCCGCGCTCGCAGTTGCTGTACGCCTACCCGCAGTACACGCAGGTGACGATGACCGATGTGCCGGTGGGCCAGCAGCACTACCATGCGCTGCAATCGCGCGTGACGCGGCGGTTCGCCAACGGCTTCCTGGTGCAAGGCACGTATACCTGGGGCAAGACGCTGGAGCAGGTGAGCCTGTTGAACTCGCAGGACATCGTCCTGAGCGGCCTGCGGAGCACCAAACTGGAGAAGCGGCTGGGCTCGTACGATATCCCGCACAAGTTCACGATCCAGGGTATCTACGAGTTGCCATTCGGCAAGGGCAAGCCGTTCCTGAATACGGGCAGCGTGGTTGCCAATCAGGTCTTTGGGGGATGGACGATCAGCGCGCAGTATGTGGTGCAGACCGGATTCGTCATCGACTTTCCGAACGCGGGCCCGCTGGAGGCGCGCAGCGCGAAGCTCACGGACGAGGAGCGCACGGCCAATGCGGCGAAGGCCGGCCGTGCGTACTGGGATCCCAGCTACGACATCTGGTTTGACACCTCGCTATTTCCGAAGCAGGCACAGGCGGCCTTTACGCAGCGCAACTTCCCGACGCGATTCCCGGACGTGCGGGCGCAGGGCGTGCGGTCTGCGGAGATCTCGGTGTACAAGCAGTTCACGATTCATGAACGGGTGAAGTGGCAGGTTCGGGCCGACGCCTACAACGCCATGAACCACCCCTGGTTCGGGCAGCCGCAGAGCGTGAACGTGACGGCGTCCAGCTTTGGCCGGCTCAACGCGGATATGAACAACGAGACGCGGATCATCGCGCTGGTGATGAAGATTATTTTCTAACTGTGACCGTTTGAGACAACCCCCTTGCCCCCGCGCCGCACCACGACGCGGGGGCTTCTTTTGAGGTACTGTTTTCACATCATGTTGTTCGCATTTCTACTTCTGGCCGGGCTGCAGAGTCCTCTTGATTTGCGGGAGGCTACGGTGCGCGGGGCAGGGCTGGCCGGGCCCTCGGCCAAGGCGCTACAGATGCTGGTGGAGGAGGTGGAGGCGCGCACGCGGATCCGCTGGCAGACGGGCGCGGCGCGGGCCGGGCAGCCTGAGATCGTGCTGGCGCGCAACCCGGGGGCGGGGCTGGCGCCGGAGGCGTACCGGATCACGGTGGCGGCGCCGGTGATCCGGGTGGAGGGCGGCGATGATCGCGGGGTGCTGTACGGCGTGGGCAAGCTGCTGCGGTCTTTGGAGATGACGCGGGACGCCGTGCGGCTGCCGGCTGGATTCGACAACGTCACTTCGGCGCCGAAGTACAGGCTGCGCGGCCATCAGCTGGGTTACCGGCCGAAGACGAACTCCTACGACGGCTGGACGGCGGCGATGTGGGAGCAGTACTTCCGCGACCTGATCGTGTTTGGCGCCAATGCGGTGGAGTTGATCCCGCCGCGCTCAGACGACGATGCGGACAGCCCGCATTTTCCGCTGCGACCGATGCAGATGATGATCGAGATGTCGCGGCTGGCCAAAGAGTATGGGCTGGAGTTGTGGGTGTGGTATCCGGCGATGGACAAGGACTACGCCAATCCCGCGACTGTCGAGTTTGCGCTGAAGGAGTGGGGCGAGGTGTTCCGGCAGTTGCCGAAGATCGACGCGATCTTCGTGCCGGGCGGCGACCCGGGCCACACGCAGCCGAAGCACCTGATGGCGCTGCTGGAGAAACAGACCGCGAACCTGCACAGATATCACCCGAAGGCGCAGATGTGGATGTCGCCGCAGAGCTTCAACGCGGAGTGGATGGACGAGTTCTTTTCCATCATGGATGGCCAGCCGGCGTGGCTGAGCGGCATCGTGTTCGGGCCGCAGAACCGGACGAGCCTGCCGGTGCTGCGCGAGCGGATTCCGAAGAAGTATCCGATCCGTTTCTATCCCGACATCACGCACAGCGTGCGGGCGCAATACCCGGTGCCGGATTGGGACGCGGCGTTCGGGCTGACGCTGGAGCGGGAGCCGATTAATCCACGGCCGGTGGATCAGCGGATCATCTTCCGGCGGCTGCAGCCGTTGGCCGATGGCGGTTTCATCACGTATTCGGAGGGCTGCAACGACGACGTGAACAAGGCCGTGTGGAGCGCGCTCGGCTGGGATCCGGATGCGGAGCTGACGGCCATCACGCGGGACTACGCGCGGTATTTCATCGGGGCCGACGTGGCTGTGGCTTTCGGCGATGGACTGCTGGCGCTGGAGCGCAACTGGCGCGGGCCGGCGGCGATGAATCCCGGCATTGAGGCGACGCTGGAGAAGTTCCAGGCCCTGGAGCGAACGGCGCCGCCGTCGCGCAAACGGAACTGGCGCTTCCAGCAGGCGCTGTACCGGGCCTACTACGACGCCTATCAGCGGGTGCGGGTGATTCAGGAAACCGCCCAGGAGGGCCGGGCGCTGGCGCTGTTGGGGCAGGCGCGGACGATGGGTGCGGAGGCGGCGGTGGCTGCGGCGGAGAAGGAGCTGGCTGTGGATCCGGCGAGCGGGCCGGGCGCGGCGCTGCGGGCGCGGGTTTTCGAGCTGGCCGAGGCGCTGTTCCAGTCCGTGCGGATGCAGTTGAGCGTGGCGCGGTATCAGGCGATCGCGGTGGGGCGGGGGGCGAATCTGGATCTGATCGACACGCCGCTGAACAACCGGAACTGGCTGGCGCGGCAGTTTGTGGCTGTGCGGGCGGCGGGGACGGAGACGGAGCGGGTTCGGATCCTGGACGGGATCGTGCGCTGGCAAAGCGCAGGGCCGGGCGGGTTCTACGACGACCTGGGCAATGGGCAGGCGCAGCCCCATCTGGTACGGGGCGAGGCGTATGAACTGGAGCCGGCGATGCTGCGCGCACCGCTGACGGGTTTCGGCAATCGGATGAATGTGAAGGACTGGCGGATCAGCTGGCGCACTCATGCCGAGACGCTGGGCGAGACTCCACTGGAGATGCGCTACACGGGGCTGGACGCGGCGGCGCAGTACAAGGTGCGGGTGGTTTATGGCGGCGACTCGCAGCCGATTGAATTGCGGCTGACGGCGAACGGGCGGTTTGAGGTTCATCCGTGGCGGAAGAAGGATGCCACGCCTACGCCGGTGGAGTTTGCCGTGCCGCGCGAGGCCACCGCGGGCGGCGCGTTGTCGTTGCAGTGGACGAAGCAACTGGG
>JBBQLF010000264.1:0-6646 GCA_038327695.1 Bryobacterales bacterium | reverse complement strand
AGCTTGCCGATCAGGCCCAGCTTGGTATCGGAGGAATGGGAACTCATGGGAAGTCTCCGGGAAAATACTCTACTCGTTGTAGGCGACGATGGCTTCAAACAGATCTCGGAAGCGCTCGTAACCCTTGGTGTCGTTCTTGCGCGTGACCTGCAGGAGCAGGCGCTCCAGGGGATCGAGGCTGCGCAACTGGTGGCGCGCGATGGTGTAGGCGAGGCGGGCGCGCAGCATCACAAACTGGTGCTGGCGGTCGCCTTCGGGGGCGCGGCAGGCGCGCCGCACGGCGCTGAAGAAGCGGCGCAACTGGCTGCGCGTGCCGGAGTCCATATCCCGCAGGCGGGCGACGACGGCGTGGGCCTGATTGTCGAGATAGAGGCTGTCGTTGACGAGCTTGTCGAGATCGATCTCGGAAGGCGGTTCGGGGCCGCGGCCACGGTCCGGGCCACGGTCCGGGCCGCGCTCCGGCCCGCGGGGTCCGCGGCGGTCCGCGCCCCGATCCGATCCAGCGCCGGGTCCGCGATCCGGCCCGCGGCCGCGTTCGGGTCCGGGTCCGCGATCCGGTTTTGGGCCTCCGGCCGATGGGCCGCTGGCGGCCGGGGCGGCTTGGCGCTCGCGGCGGTCCGGTTTGGGGCCGCGGTCATTGGGCTTGGCGGCGCGCTGCTCCTGGGGCTTGGGGGCCGGCTTGTCCGGCGGCGCGGCAGGTGGCGGGGCGTCGGCCGGGGCCGGGTCCGGTGCGGGCGGCACGGCTTGCGCCGCCGGTGGTTCCACGATTGGTGGGACCACGGTTGGGGGTTCCACCATTGGTGGTTCCACGATTGGGGGTGTATCGATGATCGGGGTTTGCTGCGGTTCGAGTTCGCTCATGTTACTCAACCTCTTCCATATATCGCGCCCACTCCAGGGCGACGCGCCCTGAGGGCTTCAGCTTCAACTGCGCCTGGCCGCGCGTCAGAAACGCCGCCAATACCGTATTGCGGGCCTTCTGGAACTCGCGGTTGCGCTCCGGCCCATCCAGCACGCGATTCAGCCGGCGGTGGAGGCGCCACGGCCGCTGCTGCGTCTCCTGCGCCCGGCGCGTGCTCTTGGTGGGCAGAATCCGGTCCGTTTCCCGGTAAAACGAGCCTAATTCGCCCAAAAACTGCGGGGAGCAGCCGAAATCGTGCACCAGCTTCAGCATGGTGGTTTTCAGATCGGCGGCTTCGGCCAATTGCTTCCAGTCCAGCACGCGGCCCATGAGGGCGAAGGAGTCGCGGCCGGCGCTCTTGGCGATCTCGAGTTGCTGGCCCGCTTCCACATAGACGCTGGCGGGGTCGGCATCGGCGCTGGCAGCCAGGGCGAGGGCCATGGACAGGGACTTGCCCTCGGCGCCGGGAAACTCGCGGAGGAACTCGTCGGCCGAATGCTGGAAGACGCGTTCGATTTCCCGCGCGAACGGGATGAGCGTGTCCCAACTGCCGGCGACGGCGAATTCGTCGCCGCCGGTATAGAGGACGCTGATCTTGCGCTGGAACTCGGGTTGGGCACAGTGGACCTGGACCTCGCCGGCGAAGAACTGCTTGAAGAAGACGGAGAGCTGGATGTGCTCCTCCACCGTGGCGGCTTTGCGGAGGCGGGCGGAGAAGAGATCGACGTCGCCGCGGAGGATGCCCCAGGTGCGTTTGCCGTGGGCGCGGCGGGCGAGGTCAAACTGGGAGGCCTGGGGGCGGCCGTCGCGGCCGGGCGCGCAGTGGGTGGCGATCCAGTGGGCTTCGCCCTCTGGGGCCAGCATGCCGGGGACCGAGGGATCCCAGACGGCGGCGGCGCTGTTGGGCAGGGCCTTGTAGAGTTTCCGGAAGAAGTCGTCGAAATCGGGGGCCGGCTGGAAGGGCTCGAACAGGCCGCCGGGCTCCAGGGCGTCTGTGCCGCGCCAGCGGGCCATCTGCTCGTCGAGGCGTTTGCGGACGTCGCTCCAGGCGCCGAGATTCTCAGTGGCGGCCCAGGCGAGCCGCAGCCGGGAGCCGGTGAAGCGGGTGAGCTGCCGGGTGACGGCGGTCAGGAATTCGTGGGCGGCCTTAGCGTTTTCGGCGGGCAGGACGACCAGGAACTGGCCGCCGCCGCTGGAGCCCAGGAGTTCCTGGGCCAGGGCCAGGTGCTGGAGCAGCGCCCTCGGGATGGCTTCGCACAACAACGAAATGTAGAGGCAACGCCCACTGAGCGCCTCCAGGCCGCCGCGGGCATCCCGCCCGGCGCGCGCGTCCCGGATGAACGGCTCAATACCAAGGAGCTTGCCTTGAAGAAAAATCTGCACAGAGATCGCCTCAGGCCCAAGTCAAACTCTGAATCTAGCACAGAGGCGGGGGGGCGGGGAGGCGGCTTGCACCACGAGGAGCCAACCAGGGGGGCGGCTGCGGGCGAGGGCGGCCGCCGTACTGCTGGAATGACTGGGGTTTAGAGGCTTTGGCGCGGGGGGGCTTGCACTGCGAGGAGCCGGCCAGGGGGGCGGCTGGAATGAATGCGGTTTGGAGGCCTTGGCGCTGGAGGGGCGGCTTGCAACGCGAGGGGCCGGCCAGGGGGCGGCTGGAATGACGGCGGTTTAGAGGCCTTGGCGCTGGAGGGCGGCGATGGCGTCGTAGAGCTGGCGGGTCAGATCGGTGCGGGCCGCGGGGGCGAGGCCGGCGGTGGGGATGGGATCGCCGATGCGGAGCGTGACGGGGCCGGGTTTGAGCTGGTGGGTGTGGATGGGCAAGACGTCGCCGATGCCGACGATGGCGATGGGGACGAGGGGGGCGCCGGCCTTGATGGCGAGATAGGCGGCGCCATCCTTGAAGGGCTGGAGGTGGCCGTCCTCACTGCGGCCGCCTTCGGGGAAGACGAGCATGGAGAGGCCGCGTTCCCGCATGGCCTTGCCGGCGGCGGAGAGAACGCGGAGGGCGGCGCGGGGGTCTTCCAGGGGCACGCTGATGTTGCCGGCGCGGCCGAGGTGGCCGCCGAGGAGCGGGATGGCGAAGAGCTCCTTTTTGGCCAGGAAGCGGAAATTGACGGGGACGTGGGTCAGGAGGACTGGCGTATCCATATAGCTGACGTGGTTGGGGCAGACGACGTAGCTGGAGTGGGGGTCCAGTTTTTCCAGGCCGACTACCGTGACGCGGGCGCCGGCAACGAAGAGAAGCGAGCGGGCCCAGAGGCGGGCGATGGCGAGTTGCTTTCGGCCGCCGGAGTCAAAGAACGCAGCGGCGAGGCTGATGGAGCCCATGACGGCGGTGGAGAGGATGAGCAGCGGGGCGCGGACGAGAACGGCGAGAAGGTAGCGCAGGGTTGGCATGAGCGGAATCACGATTATGCCATGAGGAGGGCGCGGGCTTCTCCGACCAGGTAGAGAGAGCCGGTTATGAAGATGACGTCGGCGGGGGCGGCGGCGTCGAGCAGGGCGAGGGCCTCGGCGACGCCTGCGGTGACGCGGGCGCGGGCTTGGCCGGAGAGGGCGCGGATCTCGGCGGCGGTGTAGGCGCGGGCCTGGTTGGCGGTGGTGAAGATGAGCTCGGAGGCGAGCGGGAACAGGGTGGGGCCGATGACGGTGAGGTCTTTGTCGCGCATGGCGGCGAAGATCATCCAGACGCGGCGCTGGTGATGGAAGTGGCGGATGTAGCCGGCCAGGGCGCGGGCGCCGGCGGGGTTGTGGGCGCCGTCGAGGAAGAGATCGGGCGCAGTGCGGATGAGTTCCAGCCGGCCGGGCCACTGGGTGGCGGCGATGCCGGTTTCGATCTGCGCGGGGGAGTAGCCGAGGCGGGTCAGGGCGGCGATGGCGGTGAGGGCGTTTTCGACCTGGTGGGCGCCGATGAGGGGGCAGTGGATGTCCAAATTCTCGGCGGCGGGGCCGTGGACGCGGAAGCGGCTGCCGGTGGCGTGGAGTTGGAGCTGCTCGACACGCCAGGCGGCGGCCGTTTGGAGAGGGGCGCCGATGGCGGCGGCGCGGGTCTGGAGGACGTGGAGCGCGGCGGCGTGCTGGCGGGCGGTGACGGCGGGGCAGCCGGGTTTGAGGATGCCGGCCTTTTCGGCGGCGATTTCGGCGATGGTGTGACCGAGGAACTTCTCGTGATCGAGATCAATGGGGGTGATGACGGCCAAGGCGGGGTGGACGGTGTTGGTGGCGTCGAGCCGGCCACCCATGCCGGTTTCGAGGACAACGGTCTCACAGCCGCGGGCCCGAAAGAGCAGGAAGGCCATGGCGGTGACGGTCTCGAAATAAGTGGGGTGCATATCGATGGCGCCGGTGGCGATGAGGCGTTCGGCGGCGGCATGCACCTGTTCAAAGGCGGCGGCGAATTCATCGGGGGAGACGGGCTGGCCGTCGATGCGGATGCGCTCGGTGGGCTCCACGAGGTGGGGGGAGGTGTAGAGGCCGGTGCGGACGCCGGCTTGGCGGATGGTGCGTTCGAGGAAGGCGCAGGTGGAGCCTTTGCCGTTGGTGCCGGCGACGTGGACGACGCGGGCGGCGTGCTGGGGTTGGCCGAGGGCGTCCAGCAGGGTGGAGATGCGCTCCAGGCCGAACTTGATGGTCTTGAACTCGTTGCCGAGGGCGTAGAGGAACTGGACGGAATCCGGATAGAGGCTCATGGTGGCGGGCGGCAGCGCCGGAGGAAACCTCAACTTTATCAAACGGAGCCGGTTGGGCGAGAGTGATGTAATAGTGACGGGTTCGTCTTTTTGTGGGGCTGATGCGTCTGAAGGATAGACACGAGAAGGATCCGGATTGATATTCCGCGAGGTAGAAGATCGAGACCTGGTGCTGCGGGCCCGGAAGGGCCAGGTGGACGCCTATAACACGCTGGTTTCCCGCTGGGAGACGAGGATCTACAACTATCTCTACCGGTTCACGGCGAATCCGGAAGACGCGATGGACGTGAGCCAGGACACGTTTCTGAAGGCGTACCAGAATCTGGCGCGGCTGGATGACGTGGGGCGGTTTGGGCCGTGGCTGTACCGGATTGCGCACAACGAGGCGATCAGCCATCTGCGGCGGCGGAAGCCGGAGACGGAGCTGGTGGATCGGGCGGTGGGCGGGTCCCAGGGCGGGCGGATGGCGCCGGTGGAGGTGACGCTGGCGGTGGAGGCGGCGCTGAGCCGGTTGTCGGAAGAGCAGCGGGAGGCGGTGATCTTGAAGGTGTATGAAGGGTTCAAATTCGATGAGATCGCCGGGATTCTGGATTGTCCGGCATCGACGATCAAGTCGCGGGTGTATACGGGGCTGGAGTTGTTGAAACAGATACTGGCGCCGGTGGTGCGAGGCGCGGAGGGCCGGCTATGAGTTGTCAGGAGTTTGACTGGAAGGGATTTGCGCTGGATGAGATCCAGGCGGGCGAGCGGCGGGGCATGGAAGAGCATTTGCGGGTGTGCGTGGCGTGTGCGGAGGAGTTGGAAGCGCTGCGGCTGACGATGACGGCGATGAAACGGCTGCCGGTGTTGGCGGTGCCGCGGCGGATTTCGTTTGTGTCCGATCCGGTGTTTGAGCCGTCGTGGTGGCAGCGGTTTCTGAACTCGGGGCCGAGGTTGGGGTTTGCGTCGGCGGCAATGCTATCGATGGCGATCCTGACGCACGGGGTGGTGACACGGCCGCAGGTGGTGAGGGCGCCGGCGGCGGCGCCGGTGCAGCAGGTGGCGCAGCAGATGCCGCCGGCGGTGGAGACGGACGAGATCCGGGCGCAGGTGCTGGCCGAGGTTTCGGCCCGGCTGAGCGAGCAGGAGAAGAAGGCGGAGCGGCGGAGGCTGGCCGATTTGGCGGAAGTGAAGAGCGCGTTCGACATGATGCATAAGCGGATGAATGTGAACTACCTGAACGCGGTTCGTTCGGGAGGCGACTGATGCGGGCACTGGGGTTTGCGATATTGACGATGCTGACGCCGCTGGCGGCGCAGCGCGGGGTGCCGTCGCGGGGCGAGATCACGGCGATGGAGCGGGCCTTTGATGAGAGGCTGCAGAGATTCAGCCTGGAATCGCCGATGGAGCTGCTGGGTCTGACGCGGGGGCTGTATCTGCCGAGCTACGGAGCGGTATTTACGGCGGAGGTGAATCTGGTGCCGACGCCGGGGATCTCGCCGTTCCGGCCCACGGTGACGAAGGATGAGGTAGGCCGGGTGCGGGCGGCCAAGCTGAGGCGGGTGCCGGAGCTGAAGACGCTGATGCGGGAGATGATGCTGACGTCGGCGGGGTCTATGGACCGGCTACCGATGGACGAACAGGTGGTGCTGGGCGTGTCGCTGGCGTATAACTCATGGGAGGAGACGAGCGGGTTGCCGCGGATGATCACGATGTACGCGCCAAAGCGGGCGCTGTTGGACATCGCCAGCAACCGGATGGCGCGCACGTCGCTGGACTATATTTTCCAAGTGCGGGAAGAGCAGTAACCATGCGCCTGGGCGAGATCCTGATGGAGCGCGGGCAGCTCAGCGCCGAAGACCTGGAACGGGGCCTGGAGATGCAGCGGGAGCGCGGCGACAAGCTGGGCCGGGTGCTGGTGGATCTGGGCTACGTGGCGCATCGGGACGTGGTGGCGGCGCTGGCGGCGCAGTTGAATCTGGCGGTGGCGAAGCTGGATGGGCCGCCGCTGGTTTCGCCGGAGACGGAGCGGCTTTCGGCGCGGTTTCTGCGGCAGGCGCGGGCGGTGCCGCTGCGG
>JBBQLF010000263.1:0-6660 GCA_038327695.1 Bryobacterales bacterium | reverse complement strand
CGAGGAAGGTCTCCAGCCGGGCCTTCTGGTAGTCTTTCAGGACGAACCAGCCGACGGGCATCAACACCGCAGCGAGAGCGGCCAGAGCCGCCGCATGCTGCCAGCGCATGCCGCCTAAAAACAAACCGATAACCAGGATCGGAACGTACGTCAGAGCGGTACCCAGGTCCGGTTGCGCCGCCACCAGGGCCATTGGCACTCCGACCAAGACTCCAAGTTTGAGCAGATCCCGAATCTCCAGGCGGTCACTCTTCAGCTCCGTCAAATACCTAGCTACCAGTAATACTATCACTAGTTTGACAAACTCTGATGGCTGAAAGCGGAATCCCCACAGCAGGGGGATCCATCGTTTGGAGCCCCAGACCAGCGTCCCGACCAGCGGCGTAAGCACCAGCAGGACCAGACTGGCTCCATACAGAATGGGGACTTGTCCCAGAAGCGTGTGGTAGTCCACCTGCGTCATCAACCACATGACGAGCAGGCTGATAGAGAGGTAGCCGATCTGCTTGATCCAAGCCGTGCGCCAAGCGGTATCCAGGGTCGCGCTGTAGATCTGCAGGATGCCGAGCGCGCAGATGGCGAGCGTGATGGTGAGGAGGCCCCAATCGAGATCGCGCACCGAACGGTAGTTTGCCATCAGCGTACACCGTTCGGCGAGGCCAGCGCCTGGGCCACGCGAGCCGCAGGCGGAACCGGCCTGGCGAGCCGGGACTTCTTGTCGAAATACGCCTTCACCACATCGCGGGCAATCGGCGCGGCGAGGTTGCCGTGCAAGCCGTTTTCAAACAGGACGGCGACGACGATCTCCGGCGCCAGGCGGGGGGCGAAACCGACAAACCAGGCGTCGTCGTCGAACGAAGCTCCCAGTTTTTTGGCTTTCATCAGTTCATTGGAGGCGCGCTGCGCACTACCCGTCTTGCCGCACATATCGATACCGGGAATGCGGGCGGCGGCGGCGGTGCCCCACTCATTAACGACGGCGTACATTCCACCGACGACTTTGGCCACGTTCTCCGGCTGGAACTTGGCCTTGCGCACCGGCTCGGGTGGCTTGCTTTCCTTCACCAGATGCGGGCGCATCCACACGCCGCCCATCGCCATGCCGCCGATCGCGTGGGCAAGCTGCAACGGAGTGATGGTCAGGTATCCCTGGCCGATGCCGAGGGAGATGGTGTCTCCGGCGTACCATCTTTCCCGCTGAGTCCGGATCTTCCATTTTGCCGACGGCATGGTTCCTTCTTTTTCGCCGGGGAAATCGATACCCGTCTTCCGGCCAAAACCAGCCACCTCGCCCAACTCGGCAATCTTGTCGATGCCCAGCTTGTTAGCAATGGCATAGAAGTAGACGTCACAGCTCTGGGCCAGTGCGGTGCGCAAACTGACATTGCCGTGGCCTTTCGCGTTGTGGCATTTGAAGAAGCGGCCGAACCAATCCTGTCCGCCGGAGCAATGGACTGTGTAGTTCTCATCGATAATGCCGGCCTCCAGCGCCGCCAGCGCCCACAGGGGCTTGACCGTCGAGCCGGGCGCCAATTGAGCCTGAGTGGCGCGGTTGAACAGCGGCTTGTAGGGATCCTCGTTCAGGGCCCGCCACTCGCGCGTGACGATCCGCCCCACGAAGTGGTTGGGGTCATAGGCCGGAGCCGAGACGAAAGCCAGCACCTCGCCGTTGCGCGGATCCAGCGCCACCACGGCGCCGCGCTTGTTTTCCATGGCGAGTTCGGCCACGGTTTGCAGATCCAGGTCGATCGTCAACCGGAGATCCTTGCCAGGGAGCGCTTCCTTCATGCCGAGCACCTCGCGGGTATTCATCCGGTTGTCCACCCGCACCCGGCGCTGTCCATCGATACCGGTGAGTACCTCGTTGTAGAACCGTTCAATCCCCACTTTGCCGATCACGTCGCCCGGATTGTGGCTGGCCCATTCCGGCGAGTTCAATTCGCTTTCGTTGATTTCACCAACGTAGCCCAGCAGATGGGCGGCGATGGCGTCCCGCGGGTAGACGCGATACTGGCTCTTGATGAGTTCCATCTCAGGGAAGGCGTCGCCACCTTTGTGAGCCTCGACAAAGGTCAACTCGTCGGTAGTAAGTTCCTCTTTCAATGGAATGGTGAGGTAGGTCGGCTGTTTGCGGAACCGGCGAACCTTGGCCTCCAGATCGGCCGGCTCCAGGTTCAGTCCCAGTGCGATAGGCCGGATGTGCTCCTCCCGCAGGTTCTCCCGGGAGAGGATGATGCGGAACGAGGAGTGGTTGTCGACGATGACGCGACCGTCGCGGTCCACGATGCGGCCTCGCGCCGCAGGGATGGGCAGGCTCTTGATCTGATTCTGGAGGGCCTTTTCTGAGTAGAACTCCTCATTACGCACCTGTAGATCCCAGAACCCGCTCCCCACGAATAGGAGCACGGCAATGGCCACGTACTGGACAGCCGCAATCTTGCCAGCCGCGAATTTGGTGTCATCGCGCAGTAGCGGCCGCGACGGCGTGGTGTCGGGCTGCCGCTCGGCTGGAATGTACTTCACGACGGGTCTCTCATGCCTCTACTGTCTTCAGTCTATCGAGAATGAGAAACAGCGGTACGGCGACTACGGCGTTCAGGAACGCGAAGATGATGGTCTGCGGCAACTGGAACTCCAGTTGCTGGCCGAGCAGCCCGCTGGCCATAACCCAGAAGAAAAGCTGATGGAAGAGGAAGAAGAAGAAGCTGAGGATGAACCGTAGCGCACTGTTTTCCACGTCGAAGCGCTGGCTAATGGATGCGGCGAAGTAGCCGACCAGCGTCTTTACGATGCCGAACATGCCCAGTGGGTGATGGGAGAGCGAGTCCTGCAACAGGCCGATGACGGCGCCGATCAGGGCGCCCGCAATGGGCTGGCGGCGCATGATGGAGAAATAGACCGTCACCAGCAGCGGCAGTTCGAGATAAGAGAGGTACTCGAAGAAGCGCGGAATGTAGACCTGAAACAGGATCGCCAGTAGCGGAATGACGAGGTAGGCGGCGAGCCGGAACTTCGGGACCTTAGTCTTGCGTGGCGTGTTCGGGAGCAGATTATCGTCGAAAGCCATTACTGTTTCGGGGGCTCCGGCGGTTTGACGGTTTCAGTCTTGGGCGGCGGGATGGCGGCGGGCACCGGACGGTTGTAATCGGCCACACGGCCTGGGCTGGCGCCGTAGGCGAAGCCCTGCGACTCGCCGAGCCGCCTATATTTTTCGCGCACTTTGTCGGCGTCAGTCTGTTGGACAGGGCCACCCTGTTCCGGCGTGGCCGAGGGCACCGGCTGGGCGGAGCCGTCTTCCGGCGGCGCGGGCAGGATACTGATGGCGGGATCGGCCTGCGCCTGGACATCCGGTATCAGGTCATGGACGCCATCGAGGACGATGAGCATCTCTTCGATCCAGCCGCCTCTCAACGCACTGGGCTCAACTTCGATCTCCTTGCCGCCACGTCCTTCCCGCACCTGTTTCACCTGTCCAACGGGCAGACCGCGGGGGTAGATTCGATCGGCGCCGGAGGTGTAGAACCACTCGCCGGGCTCCAGTTTCTCTTCATTGCGCACGTACTCCACCACACAGGTGTTCCGCCCACGCCCCTTCAGGATGCCCCGCACACGGTTTTTCTGAGAGATGACGCCGGCCACCGACTCATGCTCGGTAAGCAACTGCACGAGCGACGCAGCCGGATAGGAGGCTACGACCTTGCCGACGATGCCTTCCGCCGTGATGGCGGCCATTCCCCGCTTGACCCCGTCAGCCGAGCCACGGTCCACGTAGAAGACCCTGGAGTTGGCCCCTGTGCCAGTACCGATGACTCGCACCGGCAGGGTGCGCGATGGAATGCGGCTGCGAAACTCGAGCAGCACCTTGGCGCGGTCTGCCGAGGCTAACTCCGCGGAGAGGAACTGGTTGTTCAACTTGAGCTGGCTCGTGTAGGCTCGCAACTGCTGGTTTTCCTGCTGGACGTTACGAAGAAACACGTAGCCCGCGAAGAAGCCGCCGGTGCCATCGCGGATCCACTCGATGGCACGCGCCGCCGGGGTGACCGCCGAAACCGCCCAGATGCGGATCAGGCGGGCGTCCCCCTGCCCCTTGACTTGGTAGGCCAGCAGAAGGAGCTGTCCCACGATCAACAGCAGGAGAGCGGTGAGATTCCGATACCGGCTGAGAAAGGATTCCATGGCAGCGGGCCGCTGGACGCGGCCAGTCTATTCGATAGCGATGCGCCGCAGCAGTTTGAAATCGGTGAGCATCCGGCCCGTGCCAAGCACGACGCTGGCCAGCGGGTCTTCCGCGATGGAAACCGGCAGACCCGTCTCTTCGCGAATGCGCCGGTCCAGATTCTTCAGCATCGCGCCGCCACCGGTCAAGACAATACCCTTATCGCTGATGTCGGCGCTCAGTTCCGGCGGTGTGCGCTCCAGGGCGACGCGGATGGCGTTCATGATGGTGGAAACGCACTCACCCAGGGCTTCCCGGATCTCTTCGTCGGCGATCCGAATCGTCCGCGGCACGCCTTCGATCAGGTTGCGGCCTTTGATCTCCATCGAGATCGGCTTGTCCAGCGGGTAGGCGCTGCCGATCTGCATCTTGATCTGCTCGGCGGTGCGCTCGCCGATCAGCAGGTTGTACTTCTTCTTGAGGTACTGCATGATGGCGTCGTCCATCTCATTGCCGGCTACGCGAACGGAGCGGGCATAGACGATGCCGGACAGCGAGATGACCGCGACGTCGGTGGTGCCGCCACCGATATCCACCACCATGTTGCCGGAGGGCTCGGTAATGGGCAAGCCCGCGCCAATGGCCGCCACCATGGCCTGCTCCACCAGGTGGACTTCGCTGGCTTTGGCCCGGTAAGCGGAGTCGATTACGGCGCGCTTTTCCACCTGAGTAATCTCACTGGGCACGCCAATGACGATACGAGGATGGACGAGCATCTTGCGGCCGTGCGCCTTCTGAATGAAGTAGTTGAGCATGCGCTCGGTCACTTTGAAATCGGCGATGACGCCGTCTTTCATCGGACGGATGGCGACGATGTTGCCGGGCGTGCGGCCCAGCATCTCCTTGGCCTCCTTGCCGACTGCCTCGACTTCGCCGTTAGTTTTATTGATGGCGACGATGGATGGTTCGTTGACGACGATCCCCTTGCCGCGGGCAAAGACCAACGTGTTGGCCGTGCCCAAATCAATAGCAAGGTCGGACGAAAATAGGCTAAAAAGCGACCGGATGTTCATGTCGAGGGGGGCATC
Source organism: Bryobacterales bacterium (assembly GCA_038327695.1). Classification (GTDB taxonomy): domain Bacteria; phylum Acidobacteriota; class Terriglobia; order Bryobacterales; family Bryobacteraceae; genus Paludibaculum. The sequence continues at coordinate 1,416 of JBBQLF010000263.1, read as the reverse complement.
CACGCGAACTCATGCGAGGCGCGAACACATTTCGAGCGTAGCACATGCGCGGTGGCCGTTCGTCCTCCGATAGCCCAAGTCCTTCAGCTTTTCGAAGACGAATTGCAGGGCGGCGCGATGTTGCCCCCGGTCGGCCATGTCGTGCGCCCGGAGGTGGGCGGCGATGGCCGCCACGGTGAACTCCACCTCCGGCATCGCCCGGCGCACCGCCGCCTCGTAGCGCGCCTGGCCCGGCCATTCGCCGGATTTCACGCCGAGGCGGACATCTACCAACTGGGCCGCCTGGCGGACGCGCGCGCATCGGTCAGATTCCGGCGGAGGCGGGTCACGCTCCAGTTGGGAGGCGGCCAAGTCCAGGGTCTCGAACCAGAAGGTGCGATGATCGATGCCACGGCGATCCAGCTCGGATCGGATCAGCACGTGTTGAGTGATGTCGCCGGAGTGAATGCCGGCGCAGGCCCATTGATTCTGGACCAGAATGGGTGCTGGATAGCCCTTGGCCTTCAACCAGGCGTGGCCGAACTCGTGCGCCAGAAGTGCCTCCTGGTGCGAGTCCCATTCCGGCCGCCGGGCGCCGTTCAGCAGGATCAGAAACGCGTTGCCGCCGGGCGCCGTTCAGCAGGATCAGAAACGCGTTGCCGGCGGGCGCCGTTCAGCAGGATCAGAAACGCGTTGCCGGCGGGCGGCTTGTGATGGATCATGACGGCGTAGGTGAGCGAAAACTGCCGCATGAACTGGTCCTGCCTGAGGTATTGGACGAAAAGTTCCCGTCCCGGCGTGCCGCTATCGAGGGTGAATTCGTTCCGTTCCGGCTGGTACCGCACTTCGGCGATCAGCAGGCGCGCCCGTCCTTGGGCCTCAATGCCGGTCTTCCAGGAGAGCAGGGCCGCAGTCAGTACCACCCACGATGCCGTCACATCCACTATTGTGTGCGATCATCAGGAGTTGTGGATGAGCGGCTATTCTATACCGAAACCCAGGCGGCAAAGCCGGCCCGGCTGAATTGTCCCTATTGCCGCAGCATGGACGAGCACATGCTTCGGTGGCTGGTGCGGACTAAAAAGGAACGGCTGCCCGGCGGCGCCGACGAGCGGGACCGGGCCAAGTTCGCCAAAGCTCAAAGCTACATGGTGCTTCTGGACGACAAGGCCCAGTGCAAACAACCCAGGTGCCGGCGTCCGTTCGACATCAGCGGCATCAAGACCACCGCATTCCTGTGATCAGCCGGCGCACCTTATTGGCGGGCCTGCCGCTGGCCGCCGCGTGCAGCCGCCAGTCCGGCTCCGGCTATCGCGGCGTTGCGTTCGTCGCCACGGAAGAGTCGGCCTCGCTGGTGGCGGTGGATCTGATGGCCTTTGCGGTGAGGAGCCGCATCGCCCTGCCGGCGCCGGCCGCGGTGCTCATCCGCCATCCTGA
>JBBQLF010000262.1:0-6663 GCA_038327695.1 Bryobacterales bacterium | reverse complement strand
CGGCCTTGACCGCGGCCCTCGCCTGCGCGCCGGAACCTATTCATAAGGGCGAAGGGGGACCACGAAGCGGTACGTTCAGTAATGAGCGGATAGACGAAGGAATCGCGTTTACACAAAGTGCTTGACACCACCCGACTCGGGGTTGATCTCGAGTTGTCGAGTGCCACAGGCGTCACTGTGCAGTGCCAGTCGCTTCCAACTTCAGCGCGATTGTTCGGCTTGAAGCGCCTCATGGCGTCGCCCGCGAACGGCGGTCACTTGAGGGCGGCACTCTCCTTGAGATCGCAGCACCCATCCTCAGAACTCGAGGATCCATCCGGCAGGTGGGACCGCAAACTGGTCAATTCGAGTGGGGGGCAGGTCCATGTGTTTTTCGAGGCGCCCGATCTGTACGGGACGGGCCTTCTCTGGAGGGTTGAGGAGAATACCTGCGCGGAAGATGCCGAGCTCGTGTTGGACTGCCCGATCATCATCGCAACGCCAGCGGGCACGGAACTCGAACAGTCACTGGATCTCTACGTGAATCTCTGGCCAAATGCTGTTACGGTCGTGGCTTCGAGCGAGTTCAGACCACGATTCGTCTGCAGCGCGGTCTCGTCGTTGATCTCAACTTCGGAGGATCTTCGGCTACTCGATTCAACCCGCGTCCTCTGGGCGTGACAAGCCCCAGCCAACCGGCGGCAACTTCCCGTCGAGCGGCGGGCGTATAATGGCGCACGTCGGACGCGTTCCATGCCCCACTCTTCCAGTCTCCAACTCAACCGCCGCGAATGTCTCCAGCTCACTGCCGCCGCCAACCTGGCCCCCGCGGCAACCTCCTCAGGCATAGACTTCCGCTACGCCCCCTTGCAGCACCAGGCCACCTATTGCTTCCCGGACGACCCGCACAAGAGCCTCATCGACCATCGCGGGCGCTTGCTCTACGGCAACCCGGGCAGGAAGAGCGCGGACCTCTACCCCACCGTCGTCGAATTCTCCCTCCAGGGCATGGAGGAATCCCGGGCCGTCCATCAGGCCCTCGATGCACCAGACGTCCCCATCATCACCACCCGCTTCGAAAGGCCTGGCGGCGCGGCCTTCGAGCTCACCACCTTTGCCACCAACCGCACGGGCGAAGGCCGCGTGGACAACGTCATCCTCAAAACCACCGGCCCGGCCATCCCGCTCCTCACGATCCACACCCGCGCCCGCCTGCAATGGGACGCGCAGACCGGCACCCTGGACGGCGTGCGCTTCCTCGTCCTGGACCGCAAGCCGAACGTCCGCGATCTTGGCCATGCCTGGCAGTTGGTGCTCCCCCGGACCGCTGCCGGCACGCCGCTCCTGCTCCGCTTTCCGCAGCAGGCCCAGCCCCTGCTGCCCGCCGAACCCGGCGAACTTCTGGCCGGCGCCCGTGCCTGGTGGAAAGCCTGGAGCCCGTTCGCCCCAGGCGTAGACTGGCAACTGCCCAAGCCCTATGACAACTTCCTCCGCGCCTGCGCCCGCAACATCCTCCAGGCCCGCGAGGCGCGGCAAGGCCAGTTGACGTTTCAGGTCGGCCCCACCTGCTACCGCGGCCTCTGGGTGGTCGACGGCCACTTCATTCTGGAATCCGCCCGCTACCTGGGCTATGACAGGGACGCCCTCGAAGGCCTCCGCACCACGTGGACCTACCAGCGCCCCGACGGCGCCCTCGACGCGGGCGGCGGCCCCGAGCACTACAAGGACGCCGCCATCGCCATTTTCTCCACCGTCCGCCAGTGCGAACTCTCCCAGGATTGGTCTAGCTTCCGGGAACTCTCGCCCGCCATTGCCCGCGCCGCTGCCTTTCTCCGCTCCCGCCAGGACCCCGCGCACTTGGGCCTCATCGTCCCCGGATTTGCCGATGGCGGCTTCACCAAGGGTTACGAACTCACCAACACCCTCTGGACTCTCGCCGGCCTCCGCGCCGCCGCTGCTCAGCCCGGCATGGAGCCGCTCGCCGGCTTCCACCGCGAGCTCCGCGCCGCCTTCGACAAAGCCGCTGCCGCCGAAATGCTCCGCCATCCCGCCGGGTTCGACTATCTCCCCATGGTCATGCGGGAAGACCCGGCCTGGCAGCGCAGCGAGTGGGACCGGCCCCGCCCTCAGGCCGCGCAGTGGGCCCTGTCCCAAGCCATCTTCCCCGGCTGCGAGTTCCAGCCCACAGACCCCGTCGTCCGCGGCCATATCGCCCTCATGCAGGCCTGCACCCGCGAGGACGTCCCCATCGAGACGGGCTGGCTCCCCCACGAAGGCCTCTGGACGTACAACGCCGCCTTCGTCGCCCACGCCTACCTCTGGGCCGGTGAGCTCGCCTGGGCGCGCCGCACGTTTTTGGGCTTCCTGAACCACGCCTCGCCCCTCTACTGCTGGCGCGAGGAGCAACCCCTGCGCGGCTCCACCCTCGCTGGCTACGTCGGCGACATGCCCCACAATTGGGCCAGCGCCGAGTGTGTCCTCTACCTGCGTCACATGCTCGCCCTGGAAGACGGCCGCGCTCTGCGCCTCCTGGCCGGCATCGGCGAAGCCGATCTAGCCTGGCGCGAGCCCTTCCGCCTCCGCGCCACCCCCACCCGCTTCGGCCCGCTCCATCTGGAACTGGCTCCGGAGGCCCGCCGCTGGCGGCTCACCTACCGTCGCGGCGCCGGCCCGGCCCCCACTGCCCTCCGCCTCCCCGCATTGCTCGGCAAAGCCCGCTTCACCGCCGTTCAGGGTGCCCAGGCCCGCCCCGCCGGCCCATTTGTCGAAGTCGATCCCAGCGCCGGGTCATTCTCAGCCACCTGGTCGCTGTGACCCGTGGCCCCCGTCAGATTGGCTCTGCTCGCTCTGCTGCCCCTGGCCAGCCTCGCGCAGCCGTCAGACCGTGAGGATTTCGAGGCGCGCTGGCGAGAGGATATTGACTTTTTAGCGAAAGGCCTCTCTGCCCGCGGTATGACTCTCGATCTGGCCCGCGGCCCGTCGTCGCGGGGCCAGAAGGACTTCGACAAGCTCTATCGGCCAGCAACGTTCCACCCCGCCAACGCCACCCTCTAAGCGAAGCTGCCGGAGCTCTCCGGCGCCGGCGTAGTGCTGGAACTGATGCGAATTGTAGCCAGCGCCAGCGTCACCCATAATTCCGTGGTCACACCCGGATCGATGGGCTTTGAAGAACGTCTACCCCTCGCCTTCCACTGTTACGCCGACGGATTGGCCGTCGTTGCCGCCACGGACCGCTATCGGGAGATCGCCGGCCTGCGCGTCGTCCAGATCGGCTCCCTGCGCCCGGAAGAGTTTGTCGCCGCCGTTACTCCGTTCATCGCGCAGGAGAACGATATCTGGGTGCGCCTGCAGTCGATCAACCTGCTAAGGCTCCAACCCGTGCTCGCGCACCTGCACCTGCTCGATGCCGGCGGGCTGTTACCCCTGACTCTCGATGGGCCTTCCACCAGACCGCTCGTCGTTCGAGTTGCCCACTCCAGCCAGCAGGAGCAGCAACTGTCCTTTCGGCAGGTGCGCGGTACCCCGGTGCTCTACACCAGCGCCCCCGGCAAGCTCTATTGGTGGAAGCTTCTTCCGGAATCGCGCACGCTCTATATCCAGTACAACGCCTGCGTCCCAGAATCGAATCTGCCGATGAGTGAATTCGCCAGATCCGTGACGGCTGAATTGGACTCGCGTCGCGTGGAGGGAGTGGTCCTCGATTTGCGCCGGACCGGCGGCGGCGATTCCCGGGTCATCAATCCCCTGAAGAGCGTGCTGACGCAGCATGCGCGGCGAACCAAGAGCAGGATCTTCGTCCTGATTGGTCCGGGCACCATGTCTTCCGCCATGGACAACGCCGTAGCGATGAAGATGCAGGGATCCGTCCTGGTGGGGGAACGGACGGGCAAGCCCAACGGATCCGGGGCGGTGAAGACGCTCACACTACCCAACTCCGGATTGTCTGTGCGCTATACCTCAAAATCTTTCTCCGTCCCCAAGGCGCTCGACGCGTCCGCTCTCGAGCCGATGACCTTGCGGGACGCCCTCGCCGGCCACGACGCCGGGCTGGCCGCTGCCATCGCCGCCAGGTAGCGCCGACCGCGTGTTATATTTATTCATAGTGATGAATATTTACCCATCGCGGGAGGCCCAGCCGGACTCATGACCATGCACGTCGGAATTGTCGGTTTTCGCGGTTACAGCGGGGTCGAGTTGCAGCGTATCCTCACCGCCCATCCAGCCACGACACCCTGGCTGCTGGAGCACCGCCCGGACTCCTCCGCGCCACCCCTGCCGCTCTACCGCGCCAGCCTCGGCCGCATTCCCTGTACTCCGGCTGCCGTTCTGGAGGCTGGCATCCAGGTCGTTTTCCTGGCCACCCCGCCCGAGGTCTCGATGGACCTTGCGGCTGCCCTCATTCCGGAGGGGGTCCGCGTCATCGATCTCAGCGGCGCATTCCGCCTCGGCACGCCGGCAATCTATCAGCATTGGTACAAGGAGCAGCACACCGCCCCTGGTCTCCTTTCCACGGCCGTTTACTCCGTCCCGGAACTCCATCGCCACGCTGTCGCAGGCGCCCGGCTGGTCTCCAACCCCGGTTGTTATCCCACCGCCGCCAGCCTCGCCCTGCAACCGGCCGTTGCCGCCGGCATCGTGGACCGGTCTGCCGGCATCGTCTGCGATGCCAAGAGCGGCGTCAGCGGCGCTGGCCGGAAACCCAGCCTAAAGACCTCCTTCTGCGAAGTCACTGAGAACTTCTCCGCCTACTCCGTACTGAACCATCGCCACGTGCCCGAGGTCCTGATGAACACCGGCCTGCAGGAGCACGAATTCAGTTTTACGGCCCAGCTCATCCCCATCGAACGCGGCATTCTGGAGACCATCTACTTCCGGGCGCACGGCCTCAAGGACACGCAGGCCCTGCTCGACGTCTATGCCGCCGCCTACCGCGATGAGCCCTTCGTCCGCCTCTATCCCGCCAATGTCATGCCGGACCTGCGCGGCGTCAATCGAACGAATTTCTGTGACATCGGAGTCCACCTCGATGGCAAGACAGGGAGAGCGGTCGTCGTGGCCTGCATCGACAATCTCGGTAAAGGCGCAGCCGGGCAGGCCGTGCAGAACATGAATCTCATGATGGGCTGGCCGGAAACGGAGGGGCTGCTATGAAGGTGCTCATCAAGCTCGGCGGTACTCTTGTCGACGATCCCGGCTCGCTGGCCCGGCTCTCGAGCCAGCTTGCAGCGTTGCCGGCGCAGGGGGTCCAGGCCGTCGTCGTTCATGGCGGCGGCAAGCAGATGACCCGCTACCTGGCTGAGCGCGGGGTCGAGTCGAAGTTCGTCAACGGCCTCCGCGTCACCTCGCCGGAAGTGATCGACGCTGTTCTGAAGGTGTTTACCGGCTCCGTCAACAAGCTCCTCGTATCCAGCCTAGTCGCTGCCGGCGCGCCAGCAGTCGGCATTAGCGGCATCGACGCCGCCCTGGCGGAGGCGCGCCAACTCGACCCCTCCCTGGGCGCCGTCGGCGAGATCTATCGCACCAACCCGGCCCTACTGGACCTGCTGGCCCTGAACGGCTACCTGCCGGTGGTCGCCTGCGTCGCCGGAGATCGCCATGGCAACGTCTACAACGTCAACGCCGATCAGATGGCCGTCGCCTGCGCTACCGGCTTCGGCGCCGACCGCCTCCTCTTCCTCACAGACGTCGAGGGTGTCCGCGACGGTGACGGCGCTACTCTCTCTGTGCTCACTGCCACCTGCGCTCAACGCCTCATCGAGTCTGGCGCCGCCACAGGCGGCATGCAAGCCAAGCTCAACTCTGCCTGTGCCGCCCTGGCTGGCGGGGTCCGGGAGGTCATCGTGGCCCCTGGCGCGGCCGAGGGGATCATCCAACGGCTACTCGCCGGCTTGCCGGCCGGCACTCGGATTGTCCCTGATTCGGAGCACCCGGCATGACCCGCCGCAAAGCCATCATGCGGGACATCCCGGCCATGCTTCAGCTCATCAATGACTACGCGCGTCAGGGCATCATGTTGCCGCGCAATGAGTTCGAACTCTCTGAGGGCATCCGCGATTTCACGGTCCTCCTCGACGGCGAGAAACTCCTCGGATGCGCCGCCCTTCACTTCTACGGCCCCACCCTGGCCGAGGTCCGCTCTCTGGCCGTTCACCCTGAGTCCAAGGGCACCGGCGCCGGCCGGCTTCTCATGGAGGCGCTGGAGCAGGAGGCCCGCGACTTCGATCTCGACATCCTGTTCGCGTTTACCTACGTTCCCGGGTTCTTTCGCAAGTTGGGCTATGCCGAGGTGGAGCGAGGCGAACTGCCGCTCAAAGCCTGGAAAGACTGCCTGCGCTGTCCGAAGTTCCAGGCTTGCGACGAGATCGCGGTTCTCAAACCTCTCAAGCCCGGCGCCTCCGTCCTGTCCGGCGGCAAGAACATTGTGGACGACGCACTGGTTCAGATCCCCGTGTTCCGCCAGAACTAGTCCTTGCTGTCCAAAGCAAGGTCCCGCCGGGGCTTGCCTTCGGGAATTCGCGCTCGCCTCTGGCTCATGGCCAGTGTCGTGTTGCCCGAGGCCCTCTCCTCACTTCGAGCTGATCTCTTGAACTTCGGGCCGGAATGTAGCACAGTGACGAACAGCGCAGCGCGTCTCAGCTTTGGTGGAAGAGCCGCACCTGCGAGGCGCCTCGCCCAGTGGCGAGG
>JBBQLF010000261.1:0-6669 GCA_038327695.1 Bryobacterales bacterium | reverse complement strand
CTCCGGAACGTCACCTTCGGGTTGTGCTTGGCCAGCGTTTTCGTGATAGCCGCCGTCAGCGTCGTCTTGCCGTGGTCAATGTGACCGATCGTGCCGATGTTGACGTGCGGTTTGCTGCGATCAAATTTTTCTTTCGCCATGCGTGCAACTCCCTGCCGGCCCTCCGCCCATCGAGGCGCTCTCTCGACTCGGTCTATCTTGGAGACCGGCCGGTACAAAGCATCCGCCGGAATCTGGAGGGATCCAGCTCGTCCAATGAATTCTGGAGCCGATGACCAGGGTTGAACTGGTGACCTCGTCCTTACCAAGGACGCGCTCTACCAACTGAGCTACATCGGCCCTTCCAAAACTACTGTAGCGCAACCCAGCCCTGCACATGCAACTCGGGACACGGGTCAAGCGTCGCCCAACGGCCAAAACCGAACAAATCACCTGCCAGGCTCTCACAAACCGGCAGGCGGTCAATGGTGGACAGGGGAGGATTCGAACCTCCGTAACTCGCAAGGAGTGGCAGGTTTACAGCCTGCTGCCATTAACCACTCGGCCACCTGTCCGCAAACGGAATTGGCGCTGCCGGACGGCAACCCTTTTACTATATCGCAACGCCGGCGCGTTTGCATCAAACGGTTTCGCAGAAAAATGTTTCACACTGCCACCTTGCGCCCGGGCTTCATAGGTGATAACAATCGGGATTCTCCCCATGTTGCGCCACAAGAGCCTGCACCCTTTATCGCACCAGCACCATAACGGCCTGGTGCTGGCCGGCTTGCTGGAGCGCTCCCTCGTGCAAGACAAGTCGGAGGCCAACGTGGCGCGCCTGGCCGCCAAGGTGTGGGACCGGTTCGAGCTCGAACTGGTGAACCACTTCGAACTCGAAGAAGCGCTGCTGTTTCCGGCCATTGAGTCTGAATTGGGGCCCTTGGCGCTCGTGGCTGAACTCGTGGCCGAGCACCGTCAAATGGAGCAAATGGCGCATCAGATTCGCGCCTGCGCCTCTGATCCGGGACTGCTGGCCTTTGCTGCCCTTCTCCGCACGCACATCCGGCGCGAGGAAAACGATCTGTTCGAGAATGTCCAGGGCCGGCTGCGCCCTGAAACGATGGAACAACTCGGCCGCGAATTCGAATCACGCGCGGTGCGTATCTGCGTGGAGCCCTAGACGGATTTCCTATCTCAAATTCCTATGAACCCACTCCTTCAGACCTCCCTTCCCGGCATCAATCTCGTCGCGCGCGGCAAGGTGCGCGACGTTTACGCCATCGGCGATGACAAGCTGCTGATGGTGGCCACAGACCGCATCTCGGCCTTTGACTGTGTCCTGGGCTCGCCCATTCCGGACAAAGGCCGCGTGCTGACGCAGCTGTCTCTCTTCTGGTTCGAATTCCTGAAAGATCTTGTCCCGAACCACCTGCTGACGGCAGATATCAGCGAGTATCCGGCCGGGCTGCGCCCGTTTGCGGATCAGCTGGAAGGACGCTCGATGCTGGTGCGGCGGGCCGAAATGGTACCCATCGAGTGCGTGGCGCGCGGCTACCTGTCAGGCTCCGGCTGGAAGGAGTACCGCTCCGGCGGCACCGTGTGCGGCATTGGCTTGCCGGCCGGCTTGCTGGAGAGTTCGCAACTGCCTGAGCCGATCTTCACGCCGGCGGCCAAGGCGCAAACAGGTCACGACGAAAACATCTCTTTCGAGACCGCGGCCCAAATGGCCGGCCTGGATATCGTCACGCGTCTGCGGGATCTGACTCTGGCCATCTACGCCAAAGCGGCCGGCTACGCGCGGACGCGGGGCATCATCCTGGCCGACACGAAATTCGAGTTCGGCTTCATCGGCGGCACACTGACGCTGGGCGATGAAGTGCTGACGCCGGATTCTTCGCGCTTCTGGCCCGCCGATCAGTACAACCCCGGCGGCGCGCAGCCTTCCTTCGACAAGCAATTTGTCCGCGACTACCTGGAAACGCTCCCGTGGAATAAGCAGCCGCCGGCGCCTGCCCTGCCGGCCGGCGTAGCCGCCAAAACGGCTGCCAAGTACCGCGAGGCCTTCGAGAAGCTCACGGGACAAGCACTGTGAACTGGCTGGACGTCGTGATGGCGGTGCTCGCCGCCATCTTCGTCATTCAGGGCCTGCGGCAGGGCTTCACCCGTTTGGCCATCGCGCTGGTGGCAACCCTTTTTGGCATCATCCTCGCCTCCTGGATGTATGGCGCTGCCGGAGCCATTCTGATCCCCTTCCTCAGCTCCCGGTCCCTGGCCAACATCGCCGGGTTTCTCCTCGTCTTCATCGGCGTCCAACTGGCTGGCTCGCTGCTGGCGTGGGGCCTGGCCCGCCTGTTCAAATGGACGGGCCTCACGGTGCTGGACCGCATGCTGGGTGCGGTCTTTGGAGTGGTGAAGGCGGCGCTGGTGGGCATTGTGTTCGTCATGATCCTCACCGCCTTTCCCCTCAGCCCCGTGCCCAACTCCATCAAGGACTCGGTGTGCGCGCCATACCTGATTGAGGCCTCGCACGTCCTGGTGCAGATGGCGCCCCGGGAACTGAAAGACGGATTCGCGTCCACCTATGACAGGATTAAGAAGATTTGGTCCGGCGCAGCGGAAAAGACGCTGCCCCGCGACAGCGCGTGACCGGGCGGACGGCAATCCGGGGGGGAGTTGAAATGCACCGTGGCACCATCCAAACCGCGTTCGCCCTGGTCCTGCTCTCCGCCAGTTGCGGCCGGACGGCCGACCCAGCCCGGCCGAGTCCGCTGCAATTTCAAGCCAAGACGTTTGAGAAGATCCTGCCGGGCTGCGGAGATCGCTCAAAGCGGGAACAACCCTGCGTCACGTTTCGCGTCAATTGGGTGGAAGTGAGCGCAGCTCCGGATGCCGCCGTCCAGGCGATAATCAACACTGCCATTCGGGCCCGCCTTCATTCGAAGGACGCGCCCCCAGGCTTCGACGCCGAAGCGGCGGCCGTGGTGGAGGAGTTCCAGCGGTTCCAGAAGGAATTCCCTGACTCTGAGCTTGCCTACTTCGTGCGCCGCACGGCGGAGGTGATCTTCAGCAACGCTCATTTACTGTCCGTGGAGTTCAACGAAGAGGACTTCCAGGGCGGCGCTCACCCCAATACGCACCGCGTGTACCTCAATGCCGCTCCGGCGACGGGCCAGATCACTACCCTGGCAGAACTGCTGGTGCCGGACGGCATGGCGCGTCTGGAGGCGCTGGCGGAGCAGCGATTTCGCGCGGACCGGCAGATTGAGGCGGGTATGAAGCTCTCCGACGCCGGCTTCAACTTCCCCGATGACAAGTTCACGTTGAGCAAAGACTGGGGCGCCAGCCCGGCGGGTCTGGTGATCCACTACAACGATTACGAAATTGCGCCTCACTCCACCGGTCCGACTACAATAGTATTGCCTTGGTCTGACATTCGCGTTCTCATCAGGAAGGAGGCCGGCATCGTGCCGGCGAAGTAACACCATGGAACCACTTTCCGAAGCTGGACGACTGACTGGAGTTTTTCACGCACCGGCGGAGACGTTCGCCGATGTTTCCGAACGCGGCCGCTGGTGGATTCCCGCGCTCATCATGATGGTGATGGGCCTGCTCTTCGTGTCGCTGTTCACTCAGCGTGTCGGCTACGACCGCATGATTCAGAAATCGTTTGAATCCAACACGCAGTTGCAAGACCTGCCCGCCGACAAGAAGGCGGACGCCGTGGCGATGCAGCGCAAGATCATGCCCTACATCCTGCATGTGAGCCCGGTGGCGGGCACGCTGGTCATGCTGCTCGTGGTGGCGGGCGTACTGCTGTTCCTGATGAACGGCCTGATGGACGCAGGCTTGAAATACAAGAACGCGCTAAACATCTCCGCCTACGCGATGCTGCCCGCCGGCATAGTGTCGGGCATATTAATGTGCGTGGTGATGTACCTGAAAGCGCCCGATGAGTTCGACATCGAACGCCCGCTGGCGTTCAATGCCGGCGCGTTTCTGAACCCGGACACGACGTCGAAGTGGCTGACGGCCCTGGCGTCGTCATTCGACATTTTCACGTTCTGGACCATCGCGCTGATGGCCATCGGGTTTTCCGCCGCGGCGGGCCCAAGAAAGCTGCCGTTCAGCAAGGCGCTGACCGGCATCCTGGTCGCATGGGGCGTCTGGGTCCTGATCAAAGTGGGCTTCTCGGCGCTGCGATAAGGAATCCTGCACAACTCATGACGCTGGTGATCTTTGACCTGGATGGCACGCTCGTAGACTCCGTGAAGGACCTCTGCGAGGCGGTGAACGCGACGCGGGTTGTCATGGGTTTCCCGGCGCTGCCGGAAGCCACAGTGGCCTCCTATGTGGGCATCGGCGCGCCGGTGCTGATCCGCCGCGCCATGGGCCCCGAAGCGTCCGAAGAACGGGTGGAAGAGGCTCTGGCCTACTTCCTCGGCTACTACCGGAAGCACATGCTGGATCACACGCGGCCCTACCCCGGCGTGGTGGAAACGTTGGACACACTGCACCAGCGTGGCTGCAAAATGGCGGTCCTGACGAACAAACCAGAGCGTTTTTCGCGCGATATGTGCACTGGATTGGGCTTTTCGAGGTACTTTTTCCAGGTTTATGGCGGCAACAGCTTTGAGCAGAAGAAGCCGGATCCGATCGGGATCCACACGCTCATGCGCGAGTGCGGAGCGCAACTGGCGGAGACCTGGATGGTGGGCGATTCGGCCACCGACATACTGACCGCCCGGAACGCGGGCGTGCGGTGCGTGGGCGTGACTTATGGCATCAGTCCAGAGTCGCTGAACGACGTGCCACCGGACCACCTCCTGGATTCGTTGCTGGCTCTGCCGCCGCTGTTGCCGCCGGCGTGACTTATGGCATCAGTCCGGAGTCGCTGAACGACGTGCCACCGGACCACCTCCTGGATTCGTTGCTCGCTCTGCCGCCGCTGTTGCCGCCGGCGTGACTCCGGTTGTGATCCAATGGTGCGCGTGAGGTACCTGGCACTCTTGTCTCTCGCGGCGACTGTCACTCTTTCCGGCGCCGATCGCGCCCAAAGCCGCTCGCGCGTCTTTTCTCAGAACGGAATCGTCTCCACCAGCCACGCTCTGGCCTCGCAGGCCGGCGCCCGCATTCTGGCGCGCGGCGGTTCCGCCGCCGATGCCGCCATCGCCGCCAACGCCGTGCTCGGCGTGGTGGAGCCCATGATGTGCGGCGTGGGCGGTGATGTCTTTGTCCTCTACTGGGAGGCCAAGACCGGCAAGCTCTACGGCCTGAACGGCTCCGGCTGGGCGCCGCGCGAACTGACGCCGGAGTTTCTCGCCAAAGCCGGCTCGTCGTCAATGCCCGTGGCGGGGATCCATTCGGTCACCGTGCCCGGCGCCGTGGACGGCTGGTCCAAGGCCCACACGCGTTTCGGCAAGCTGCCCTGGAAAGACCTGTTCGGCGAGGCGATCCAATTGGCGCAGGACGGCCATCCGGTGCACGAGATTATTCGCAGCTATTGGAGCGACTCGCGGCTGCGGGTCACCGGCGAAGCGCAACGCGTCTTTCTGCCCGGCAGTCACGCGCCCGCGGTGGGCGAAGTGTTCCGGAATCCGGATCTGGCGTGGTCCCTGCGGATGATCGCCACCGAGGGGCGGGATTCGTTCTACAAGGGCGCCGTGGCGCAGCGGATTCTGGCCGGCTCGAAGAAGCTGGGCGGGACGATGGCGGCGGCGGATCTGGCCGAGTTCTCCAGCGAGTGGGTGGAGCCCGTGTCCACCACCTACAAGGGCTGGAAGGTCTACGAGATTCCGCCGAACGGCCAAGGCATGGCCGCGCTGATCATGCTCAACCTGATGGAGCAGGCCGGCACGGATCTGCACACGCAGATTGAGGCGATGAAGCTCTCCTACGCCGATCTGTTGACGTACAACGCGGACCCGAAGTTCGCCAGCGTGCCCGTAGGCGGGCTCCTGAGTAAGGCCTACGCCGCAGATCGCGCCAAGCTCATCAACGCCAGCAAGGCCCATTGCGCGGCCCCGGCGGGGCATCCTGTAATGGGCGACACGACGTATCTCAGCGTGGTGGACCGGGAAGGCAATATTGCGTCCTGGATCCAGAGCGTCTCGGCCGGTTGGGGCTCTGGCGTGGTGGCGGAAGGCACTGGTTTTGTCCTGCAGAATCGCGGCGGCAACTTCGTGCTGACCGCCGGCCACCCCAACGTGCTGGCGGCGCGCAAGCGGCCGTTCCACACCATCATCCCGGCATTCGCGGAGAAGGGAGACCTGCGGATCGGGTTCGGCATCATGGGCGGGCCCAATCAGCCGCTGGCCCATGCGCAGTTCATCTCGAATCTGGCCGACCGCTCCATGAACATCCAGATGGCGCTGGAGGCTCCGCGCTTCACCAAGAACGGGCCGGCGGGTTGCGACGTGCAGGTGGAAAACAGAATCGGCCTGGAGGCCATCACGGACCTCTCGCGGCGCGGGCACAAGGTGGAAGTGCGGGGGGCTTACTCGACCAACATGGGGCGGGGGGCGGCCGTGCTGTACAACACGAAAACGAAGATCAAAGAAGGGGCGTGCGATCCGAGGTCAGACGGAATGGCGGCGCCGGAGTGATCCAGCGCCGCGACGGTTGGAGGACTACTTCTTGCCGCGAACCGGGGCGCATTTCACCCAGGCGTGCTTCTTGTTGGACTCAATGACG
>JBBQLF010000260.1:0-6727 GCA_038327695.1 Bryobacterales bacterium | reverse complement strand
TCGCCTTCCATGATCGAGGAGGCCTGGTGGATGCAACGCAACAACCAGCGGATTGGCGTCGCCGTCGCCGATCATCCTGGCGGGCCGTGGAAACGGTTTGACCATCCGCTGGTCGATACCGGTCCGGAGACCGGCCAGGGCATCATGGCCGTGCCGAATGTCATCGCCAGGCCTGGCGGGGGATTCCTGATGGTGTACAAGACGCTGGCGCCCGGCCCGGGCCGTTTCGGCGGCGGTGTTGTTCACTATCCCGCGACGGCCGGCAATCCGCTCGGTCCGTTCCGGCGTTGCGGCGAACAGATCATCGACAAGCAGAAACTGCTCCAGACAAACGCCAAGTTCAACTTCCACATCGATGATCATCTGGAGTGGATCCAGGACGGCCGCTACTACGGCCTGGTCAAAGACCACGACGCGCCGTTTCTCACCCCCTACGGCCGATCTCTGCTGTTGATCGAATCGGAGGACGGCGTCCACTGGCGGCTGGCGCGCCATTCGCTGGCCAAGGACTTCTCCATCCGCTGGGACGACGGTGAGACCCAGTCATTCGAGCGGCTGGAGATGCCCAAACTCCACATGGAGAATGGGCGGCCGCGAACGCTTTTCCTTGCGGCGAAGGACAAGAACTCGCCCACTGCGCCATCGTTCCTGCTAGCGGTTCCCTTGCGGGCAGTGAGCCAGCCATGAGCATGGCATCTGAGCAGTCGAAGCCGGCAAACGCGACGGCCGGCCCCCGCAAGATCCCGCACCTCCGCTGGTGGATCACCGCGCTCCTGTTCTTTTCTACCGTCATCAATTACATGGACCGGCAGAACCTGTCGATCCTCGCCCGCACGATTCAAGACGACCTGCACATCTCCGACCTGCAATATTCCTATGTCGTTCAGGCGTTCCTGCTCGCCTACACGCTCTCCTACCTCTTTGCGGGCCGGCTCACCGACAAACTGGGGACGCGCGTCTCCATGGCGATCTTCGTGACCTGGTGGTCCATCGCGGACATGATGACTTCGATGAGCCGAAGCCTTGTCTCGCTCGGGTTCTTCCGCTTTCTGCTGGGCATCGGCGAGCCGGGCAACTACACGGCAGCACCCAAGGCTGTGTCCGAATGGTTTCCGCCGAAAGAGCGCGGTCTGGTGGTGGGCATCTACACGGCCGGCGCCACGCTGGGCGCCACGATAGCTCCGCCGGTGATCGCCTACCTGGCGTCGCACTATCACTGGCGCTCGGTGTTTCTCTTCACCGGGTCGCTCGGCCTGGTCTGGTTGATCCCGTGGCTCTGGCTATACAGGAAGCCCGAAGAGCATCCCCGCCTGACCGAAGAAGAGCGTGAGTTGATCACGGCGGAGGATTCGAAATCAACTCAGCCGGCCATACCTGCTACAGGCCACTGGCATTACATCCTGCACCGCAAGGAAACCTGGCTGCTGATGCTCGGCCGCATGATCACCGATCCGGTCTGGTATTTCTATCTCTTTTGGTTTCCCAAGTACCTGACCGACGCGCGCCACCTGACACTGGCCGAAGTGGGCCGGATCGCGTGGCTGGTCTATCTCGCCGCCGATATCGGTTGCATCGCGGGCGGCTACCTTTCCGGGTTCCTGATCAAGCGCGGCTCCACGCCTGCACAGAGCCGCATCTGGGTGATGACGATCGCCGCCGTTCTGCTTCCGCTCAGCCCGCTGATCAACTCGGCGTCGTCGCCGTTGATGGCCGTGGGTATTGCGGCGGTAGCGGCCTTCGCGCATCTGGCGTGGCAGATCTCGCTCAGTACGCTCATCGTGGATATCTACCCGAAGCCGATGGTGGGCACGGTGTTCGGGCTCGTCGCCGCCGGCTCCGGACTCGGCGGTATGATCTCCACCAACCTGGTGGGGCGGGCCGTGACGAACTATTCGTACGTGCCGATTTTCGTGGTCATGGGCTGCTTGCACCCACTGGCCTACCTGATGCTGAGGGGGCTCCGCAAGAGCCGCGCAGATCAGTAATGGAAAGGAGTTCGCAATGACGAGAAGAGACTGGTGCGCAGCCTTGAGCGCCGCAGCGCCGGCCGCCGCGCAAACAGCCGCGGCACCGCAACCCGGCGACGCGGACCGCACGGAGCGCATGCGATGGTGGCACGAGGCCAAGTTCGGGATGTTCATCCACTGGGGCCTCTACAGCGTTCTGGGCCGCAGGGAGTGGGTGCTGGAGCAGGAAGCGATTCCGATTTCCGAGTATGAGCAACTCGCCAAGCGATTTACGCCACAACCAGGAGCGGCACGGCAATGGGCGCGGCTGGCCAGGCGCGCGGGCCAAAAGTACATGGTGCTCACCACCAAGCATCACGAAGGCTTCTGCCTTTTCGACACCAAGCTCACCGATTACTGCGCGCCGAAACAGGCCTGCGGGCGCGATCTGGTGCGGGAGTACGTTGAGGCGGCGCGCGCCGAGGGACTGCGCGTGGGCTTCTACTACTCCCTGATGGACTGGCACCATCCGGATGGTGAGCGTTGCGCCAAGGACGAGGCGGCGCGCAAACGATTCGTCGCCTATATCCACGGCCAGATCCGGGAACTGCTCACGAACTACGGCAAGATCGACATCCTCTGGTACGACGTGCCGCATCCACTCGACGCGGCCGGTTGGGAATCCGAACGCATGAACCGCATGGTCTACGAACTCCAGCCCGGCATTATCGTGAATAACCGCAACAAACTGCCAGGGGACTTCGGCACACCTGAGCAGCGCATCACGGAAGAGGCGCGCCCGTGGGAGTCCTGCATGACGCTCAACGGCAGTTGGGGCTACTGCCGCACCGACGACGAGTGGAAGACGTCACGAATGGTGATCCGCAACCTCGGCAACTGCGCGCGCGGCGGCGGCAACTATCTGCTCAACATCGGCCCGCGGGGCGACGGCTCCGTGCCGGAACCCTCGGTGCAGATTCTCAACGCCGTGGGCAGTTGGCTGGAGCGCAACGGGAAGTCGATCTATGGGACGGAGCGGGCACAGGTGCGCTACTCGGAGATGACCGGCTACACGCGTCGCGGCAACACGCTCTATTTGCAGGTCCATTTCTGGGATGGCCCGACGCTGTCCATCCCAGGCTTGGAGCGGAAGGTCCTCCCCGCGCGTCTGCTGGCCACCGGTGAGACACTCAGTTTCAAGCAGGACAAGTACCGGCTGCTGTTCACCGGCTTGCCCGCGACACCGCCCGACGAGCCGGTTAGCGTGATCGAGTTGGAGTGTGAAGGCGAACCAGTGCAGATGGACCGGTTCCTCGTCCGCGGGCGCGATCACCGGGGCAAGGTAGAGGCGCATCCATGAGACTCGCCCCCTTGATTACCGCCGCTCTGCTCGTCGCCCCCACATTGATTGCTGAGCCGCCCGCCGGCAAGAACTGGCGCCTGGCATTTGCTGATGAGTTTGACGGCGCCACAGTCGATGCCGCCCGATGGAACTTCCGCACAGGCCCGCGGCACTGGAGCGACCAGCGTCCGGATAATGTCTCGGTGCGCGGCGGCATGCTGCGGATCGCGCTGCGGCGTGAGCAGTCCGGCGGCCTGGAATACACAGCCGGTGGCGTCATCAGTAAGCAGGCGTTTCGCTACGGCTACTACGAAGCCCGCGTGAAGATGCCGAAGGGCCGCGGCTGGCACACCTCGTTCTGGATGATGCAGAACGGGTCCAAGACCGGCAAGGACGATCGTTTTCAGGAGATCGACGTCTGCGAGCAGGACTCCGTGGACCATGGCAGCTATTCCGTCAACTGGCACTCCTACAAGCCGCACGTCTCGTTTGGCCACAAGCGCGTCAACGCTCCCGGCCTCTCGGCTGATTTCCACGTCTACGGGGCCGACTTCCCGCAGCGTGAAGTGCGCTTCTATCTCGATGGCCAGTTGGTGCAGACCATCGACAATGCATCGGTTCCGCACAACGACCAGCACATCTGGCTCACGTCAATCGCTTCGTTCCTGCAGAAGACCGGCAGCGTGGAGGACGCCGCCTTGCCCGAGGAAGCACTGTTCGACTGGGTGCGGTACTACCGGCCGATGGACGAAGCCACGCCATCCGCCAGCGAACTGGACCTCGGTGCGCTGTTGCAGCCAGCGCCGGAGACGGCCAAACTGATCGACCCCGACTATTACATCTGGTGCGGCACGATGGTGCGCGGCGACGATGGCAAGTACCATCTCTACTACTCGCGCTGGCCGCGAAAACTCGGGCACTACGCCTGGGTGACACACTCGGAGATCGCGCATGCGGCCGGTGACTCGCCGACAGGAGAGTTTCGCCACGCCGGCGTGGCCTTGCCCGCACGAGGCAAGGACTTCCGGGATGGCCTCTGCACCCACAACCCGACGATCCTGCGCGCCGGCGCCAAGTACTACCTGTATTACATGGGTAACACCGGCGACGGTGTCGTGATGAAGGACCTCAACTGGACCCACCGCAACAACCAGCGCATTGGCGTTGCCGTGGCGGAGAGCCCCAACGGACCGTGGCAGCGATTTGATTCGCCCCTCGTCGCCAACAGCGAAGACCCGCAGGCTCCGGATGCGCTCGTTGCCAATAACCCCACGGTGGCGCGGCGGCCCGATGGCGGATACCTGATGATCTACAAGGCCGTCGGACGCCAGCGGCCACTGCCGTTCGGCGGACCCGTGGTGCACCTCACCGCCACCTCCGATTCACCCACCGGCCCATTCATCAAGCAGCTTCGGCCCATCTTTACGGTGCCAGGCGTGGACTTTCCGGCGGAGGATCCGTTTGCGTGGTACGACTACTCCGCACGCCGCTACTACGCGGTGGTGAAGGACTTCAGCGGCCACGTCACCAAGTCAGGAAAATCGCTGGCGCTCTGGGAGTCCAGTGACGGCCTGGCGTGGAAGCTCTCCGCTCACCCACTCGTTTCAACGATGACCGTGAACTGGACCGGAGGGCGCCAGCAGAAACTGAACTCGCTGGAACGCCCCCAGTTGCTCTTCGCGCCAGACGGCCGGCCGTCGGTGTTGCTCGGCGCCGTTGACGAAGAGCCCTCCCGGCCCCACTCCTACAACCTCCGCATCCCTCTCTCCTGGAAGTAATCAATGCACTATCCCATCCCGCTTCGCTGGACCTCAGCACTGCTGCTCATCGCCGCCGCGGTTGCACCGCTGCCGGCCACTGCCGCCGATGCCGGCTCCGCCCGGTCCCACATCACACTCACCGGCCCATGGCGCTTCTTCCCGGACTACCCGGCAAAGGGCGAGGAGTCCGGCTGGCACAAGCCATTTGCGGAGGATCCCAGTTGGGACTCCGTGGAAGTGCCGCACATCTGGAATCTCGAACCGCGCTACGAATACACCGGCCCCGCCTGGTACCGTCACACGTTCCGCGCCCCTGAGTTGAAAGCAGGAGAGCATGTCCGCATTCACTTCGGCGCTGTCTTCTACAAGTCCAAGGTCTGGCTGAATGGCACACTCCTGGGCGAGCATGAGGGCGGCTACACCGCGTTTGAGTTCGATGCCACATCGGCCATCAAACCAGGCGCGGACAATCTCCTCGCCGTCCGCGTGGACAACTCCTGGAATACGGAGACCATTCCGGGTTCCCGCGTCGGCGGCTCGCCCAAGGACCTCACCTATCCCTGGTGGAACTATGGCGGCATCAAGAAACCGGTGTCCCTGGAGATCACCGCGCCGGTGTATGTGGCAAACGAGAAGATCGTCTCCACGCCGGACCTTGCTGCCGGCACTGCCTCGGTGTCTGTCAAGATCTGGGTTCGCAACACCACGGCAACCGCGCAGCGGCGCCGTGTCAAAGTCCGTCTCCGCCAACCCGGCGCCTGGGACACCGCCGCCGCTTCGGAGGCAACCATCAACTTGAATGCCCGCAGCACGGGACTGGCTGAGCTCTCTCTCACACTTCCCGCCGCCCAGGTTGTCCTCTGGGATTTCGATCACCCGAACCTCTATCAAGCCCTCGTCGAGATCTACGAAGAGAAATCCGCATCCCCATCTGATGCGCACCAGGCAAGCTTCGGCATCCGCAAGCTCGAGATCCGCGGCGCGCGCCTGCTGCTCAACGGCGAGTCCGTTTCCTTCGGCGGCGCCAATCGCTCCGCGGACCATCCGGTGATCGGATCCATGGAGACCCCGCAACTGATCGATCAGGATCTCTCCATGATGAAGACGGCCAATATGGGCCTCGCGCGCATCCTGCACTATCCCTGTTCGCCTGCGTTGCTGGACTGGGCCGACGAGCACGGGTTCCTCATCATCGCCGAAGCGGGCAATTGGGGCCTGCCTCCCGCGCAGCTCGATTCGGAGGTGATCCGCGCCAACTGGAAACGCCAGACGCAGGAGATGATGGAACAGGGCTGGAATCATCCCTCCGTCATCGCCTGGAGCACAGGCAACGAGTACCAATCCGATACGCCTGCCGGCGTCCGCTGGACCCGCGACATGCGCGAGCATATTCTCTCGTTCGACACCTCCCGTTTCGTCACATTCGTCAGTCTCGGCGCCAAGGCGTTTTCGAAGGTCAAGCCGGAAGAGAACAGCTTCCACTATGTGGATTTTCTCTGCCCGAACATCTACGGCAACGGAAGTCTCGGCAAGGCAATGGAGACCCTGCACGCCACCTGGCCCGACAAGCCGGTGCTGATCAGCGAGTTCGGATGGCGCGCCGATTCGGCGCCTTCCGAGGCGTGGCGCGCCCGGCAGTTCCGCGAGGCAATGGCCATCCTCCGGAAATACCCGTTCGT
>JBBQLF010000259.1:0-6749 GCA_038327695.1 Bryobacterales bacterium | reverse complement strand
CGGCTTCGGCGTGGAGGCCTGGATTGCGCCGCAGGAGTACTCCTGGAACTGGACGGCCATCGTGAATCAGGGGGCCGACTGGAAGTCCGGCTTCTATTTCGGCATCAATCACGTGGGCCACATTGGTTTGCCGGTGGCCGTGGGCGGCCGGTGGGTGACGGCGGTATCGGCCGAACGGGTGCCGCTCCTGCGCTGGTCACACGTCGCCGGATCGTTCGATCCGCGCTCCGGCGTGAGCGTCTATGTGGCCGGGCGGGAGGTGGCGCGAAGCGCGGCGCAAGGGGCGCTGACGGCGTCGGGCGACGACGTCTGGCTGGGCGCCAACCAGAGGCTGATGGGTGTGGCCAACACCGAGCGCGAAGCGAGCCGTCAGGCGCTGGCCCGGACGCGCATGGTGTTTGACGGGTTGATGGATGAGGTTCGGCTGTACGGCCGCCCGCTGGCCGAAAGCGAGGTGCGGGCACGATGGGCCGCCACGGCTCCGAAGAACCCACAGCCGTTGGCCTACCGGGTACTGCCATCCGGAGCCAAGGGCGCCGCCCGCTTTGGCGCCTACTACGAGCGGCTGAAATACGCCCCGCAGTGAGACGATCTCTGGCGCGGCAGCGGCCCCGGCGTGGTGGTGGCCTTTGACTTTGCGCCGGTCCGGCTGGTGAGTTGGCGGGGCATCTCCTACAACCCTTGCTGGGTCACGGAAAACGGCGCCTGGTTCAGCAATGAGTTCATGGAACGCCCGGTGCCGGCGGGGTGTGCCGAGCTTATGTCAGACAAGCAGTCGCGCTTCTCCAGCGTCAAGATTCTGGAATCCAGCGACGCGCGCGTGGTGCTGTACTGGCGCTATTCTCCGGTGGACATCTACTACGAAATTCCCTTCCCCGACCCGGTGACGGGCTGGGGCGACTGGGGCGAAGCGTACTACACCATCTACCCGGATGGCGTGGCCGTGCGCCAGTTTACCGGCTACACCAGCGTGCCGCGCGGGCGCAGCTTCTGGGAGTGGTCCCAGTCTCTGCCAATCCTGCAGCCGGGCCAACGCCCGGAGGACATTCTGAACCACCGGCCATTTGTGTCGCTGGCCAACATGGCCGGCCGCAGCCAGGAATACCGCTGGCCGCCGGACCAGGAAGACCCGCCGTTAGCCGATGCCAATATACAGGTGGTCCACTACCGGTCTGAGTACATGCCTTTTCTGATCCTGACTGACCGCAGCCCGCGCATCTGGCTGCCGCGCTACGAGAAACGCCAGGAGGGCACGGACGTCCGCGGGATGTCCATGCCGGCCGATTCTCAGTTCTGGTGGTGGAACCATTGGCCGGTGGCCATGCTGCCGAGTGATGGCCGGGTGGCGCCGGCCCCGGACCGGCCCTCCCATAGTTGGGCGGCCAACCAGGATAGTGCGCCGTGGGCCAGATCGGAGGGCAGCGAGACCCAGCTCATGCTCTGTGGACTGACCAGGAACCCTGCCGCCGGGCTCGTTCCGCTGGCGCGTTCCTGGATGCGCGCCCCGGAACTGCGGCTGAAGACCGGCGGTTTTCAGAGCCAGGGCTACGACGCCGCGCAACGGGCCTATGTACTGACGGCACCGGTGGAGGGCGCCTCCGGCGAGTTGAGTTTCGAGCTGGCAGCCAGCCAGGAACAGCCCGCGGTCAATCCGTCGTGCGTGATCGCCAACTGGGGCGAGGTGGACCCGCAGCTGGTGCTGAACGGAGAGCGGGTGGCGCGCGGACCGTTGTTCCGTTACGGCTTCCAGCGCAGGCTCGCAGGCACGGATCTGATAGTGTGGCTGCAGGCGACGGCGGTGCAGCCGGTTTCGATCCGGCTACTGCCACGGCGATAAGGCGGTAAGGCGGTAATGCGGTAATGATGCTGACTCTCCTCATGCTGGGCGCGGCTCTGGCGCAGGCGCAACCAGTGGCCGGCGATCCGCCGAAGTCCTGGATCGATCCCGGCACCGGGCATCGCGTCGTGCGGCTCACCTCGGAGCCTGGCAGTGCCAGCCTGTACTTCAATCAGAACGGCTACACGGCCGGCGGCAAGAAGCTGGTCTACACGACGCCGGATGGAATCTCGGTGCTCGATCTGGCGACGCAGCAGACCCGGCAGGTGGTCGCCGGGCGAGTGCGGCTGATCGATGCCGGCCGGAGAACCCAGCGGATCTACTACACCCGCGACGGGGCGGCGTTTTCCACCGGCGTCGAGAGCGGGACAACGCGGCGGATCGCAGCGCTGCCGCCGCGAGGCTCCATCGCCACCGTGAACGCCGACGAGACCCTGCTGGCCGGAACCTATATCGAAGGGGAGGGGCAAGACTACAACAGCAACCGGCCGGCCGCTCAGCAGTCCCACGCGCTGGATCAGCCCCGGAACAAGGGCGAGATGATGGAACAGCGCTGGGCAGCCCGGCTGCCGATGGCGTTGTTCACGATCAACACCGCAAGCGGCTCAGTCAAGACAATTCATCGTGCCAACGACTGGCTGAACCACCTGCTGTTTTCCCCGGCTGTTTTCCCCGGCCGATCCGGCGCTGCTGATGTTTTGCCACGAGGGCCCTTGGCACAAAGTGGACCGCATCTGGACCATCCGCACCGATGGCACGCAGCTCACCAAGATCCACACGCGCACGATGGCGATGGAGATCTTCGGCCACGAGTTCTGGAGCGCGGACGGCAAGACCATCTGGTATGATCTCCAGACGCCGCGCGGGGAGGACTTCTGGCTGGCCTCCTATCAGGTGGAGACCGGCCGGCGGAGCTGGTACCACCTGCAACGAAATGAATGGTCCATCCACTTCAACGTCTCGCGCGACGGGCGGCTGATCTGCGGCGACGGCGGCGATCCGGGCCAGGTGGCAAAGGCCCCTGACGGACGGTGGATCTATCTGTTCCGTGCCGAGCCGCTGGAAAATCGCGGCCTGGACGACAAGTCGCTGGTGCAACCCGGCGTGTTGCGCGCCGAGCGGCTGGTCAACATGTCAAAGCACGACTACCGGCTGGAGCCCAATGTCAGCTTCACGCCTGATCAGAAATGGGTGGTGTTCCGCTCCAACATGGCCGGACCTACTTATGTGTATGCGGTGGAAGTGGCCAAAGGCGGCCCGGGCGGCGAAGGGGCGCAGTAGAAGCCGCCGCGACTCGCACTTTTCCGGCGTTCACCCTACAGTTCTCCCCCCATTGCTCCGATCATTGATTATCCCGGCCTGTAGAACCAGGTAACCCGGGATCATCACATGCCTTGTGCCGAGGGTCGCCACAGCACCCCGGCCGAGCGCGGAGGATGAGGAGACGGATGGCTGAAGCGACTTGGGTGACACCACAACTGGCTCTTTCTGAGGCGATCACGGCGGCCAAGCTGGGCCAGCTGGCGTTGGCGCGCAAGCTGCTGGCGGACTTGGTTGCCAGAGAGCCGAAGTGCGAGAACGCGTGGCTCTGGGTGGCCGCCCTGACCGAAGATCGCCAGGTCGCCTACGACGCCCTGAACCGGGTGCTGGACATCAACCCGCAGAACCGGCAGGCCATGAACGCCCTGGCGCTGGCGCGCCTGCAGGAGACCTCCGCCCACAAGGCCCTCCCTGTCAGAAGCGGTGCCGGGGAGCACGCGGACGCCGATAGCAACGGGCGGGTCCAGGGGGCCGGGCAGGGTGGCGCCGCACCCGCGGCGGCCGAAACCACTTGGAGTTGCCCTCTTTGCGACAGCCCCGCAGTTCGGCCCGGGTCCCGTTGCCCGACCTGCAAGGCCATCGTCGGGCTGACCGCGGTGGAGGAGTACGCGGCCAACAAGGGCGTCAACGAAGAACTACTGCTGCACTCGGTGCAGAACTTGAGCGAACAACTCGCGCGAATGGATAGCTTTGACGGCCGGGTGAACCTGGCGCTGCTCTATCTGAACATGAACCGCGCGGCCGAGGCTCTGCCGCATCTCCGGCGCGCGATGGGGATGGCCGGTGCCACGCCCGCCCTGGCCCGTCTGACGGAGGCCCTGGCGGCGCGGAGACTGGTTGTGGCCATCGATGACAGCCTGACCGTCCGGAAAATCGTGGCCATCACCCTGGAGCGGATGGGCTACCGCGTGCTGACGGCGCCCGAGGGACGGCAGGGGCTGGAACTGGCGCTCCAGGAGAGACCGGATCTGATCCTGCTGGACATCACCATGCCGGGCATGGACGGCTATCAGGTCTGCAAGGCGCTGATGCAGAATCCCGCCACAAAGAGGATCCCGGTGGTGATGTTGTCTGGCAAAGACGGATTTTTCGACAAGGTAAAGGGGCGGCTGGCCGGCGCCACCGATTACATTACCAAGCCGTTCCGGGAAGCGACGTTGGCCGAAGCTGTGAAGAAGTACGCGGCCAGGCATTGAGACAGGACTATGTCCGAGTTGGAAGGAGAGTACTGATCGATGGGAAAGCGAATTCTGGTGGTTGAAGACAGTCCGGCGTACCTGCTGATGATGCAGAATGCGCTGGAGAATCTGGGCTACGCCATAATCACCGCCTCAGACGGAGAGCAGGCCATCGAACAGGCCCACCGGCATTGCCCGGACCTGATTCTGCTGGACGTGGTGCTGCCCAAGAAGAACGGCTATCAGGTGTGCCGCCAGCTCAAGGCCGAACCGGCCATGAAGGGCATTCCGATCGTGATGGTCAGCAGCAAGACGCTGGAGTTCGACAAGTACTGGGGCTTAAAGCAGGGCGCCGACGCCTACATTACCAAGCCGTTCGCCCCGGAACAACTGGCAGCCGAGATCGAACTGCAGCTGCAATAGGTGAGCAGTGGGGAGGAACACGCCGGTGCAATGGGATGGGGTCAGAAGTCAGGAGGGCGGACGGATCAGTGCCCTGCCCCTGGGCGGCTTGCTCTCCGAACTGCTGGCGTCGGAGGGGATGAGCCTGGAGGACGTGGCCAGCCTCGTGCCGGCGAGTGAGCCGCTGGAAAGCACCCCGCAGCCGGATCCGGACGCGGTCCCGGCGTGCGACACCCGTATGGTGGAGGGGGACGAGGCGCCCGCGGGCGCAGCGCCACGTGGGCTGGCCGCGCAGCTCCTGGCGCTCAACGACGCAGCCGGCGACGAGCCGGACGCGGGCGTTACTGTGGAAGCGGAGCCGCACTTCGCTCTGTCTGGGCTGCTGCTCTCGTTGACCGAGGAGGCCGTTGCTTCCGTGCGGGAACCGCCCCCGGCAGTAAAGCCTGCGCTTGAATCTGTGCCGCACTTCGCTCTGTCTGGGCTGCTGCTCTCACTCACCGACGAGACCTGGGCGTCCGAGCAGGAACCGCCCCCGGCAGTAGAGCCTGCGCCGGAAGAGGCGACCCACTTCGCTCTGCCTGGGCTGATGCTTTCACCCACCGAAGAGACCTTGGCGTCCCGACAGGAACGGACTCATGCGGCCGCATCTGCGCCAGAAGTTGCGCAGCACTTCATTCTGCCTGAGCTGCCGCTCACACTAACCGAGGAGTCCTTGGCGTCAAAGCAGGAACCGCCCCCGGCAGTAGAGCCTGCGCCCGAGTCTGTGCCCCACTTCGCTCTGCCTGGGCTGCTGCTCTCACTCACCGAGGAGACCTCGGCATCCGCGCAGGAACCGCCCCCGGCAGTAGCGCCTGCGCCGGAAGAGACGTCCCACTTCGCACTGCCTGGGCTGCTGCTCTCACTCACCGACGAGACCTTGGCGTCCAGACAGGAACGACCTCCCGCGACAGAATCTGCGCCAGAAGTTGCGCAGCACTTCGTTCTGCCTGAGCTGCCGCTCAGACTGACCGAGGAGTTCTTGGCGTCCGAGCAGGAGCCGTCCCCGGCTGCGGAGTTCGCGCCGGAAGCGGCGCCTCACCTCGCACTGCCCGGACCGCGGCTAGCTCTCAACGAAGAGACAACCCATCCGGAGCCGGAACCCACAGCCGCGGCCATTGCACGGACACCGCACGGCCGGTGCGACGACCTGTCCAACCTGATTGGCGAGATCGACGACGAGTTGGCTGCCGCACCGGCACCGCCACTCAGCCTGAGCCGCCAAGCCACTCTGCCGTACGAGCGCTTCGTGGTGTTCCGCCTGGGTGGAGCATCCTACG
Organism: Bryobacterales bacterium; assembly: GCA_038327695.1. Taxonomy (GTDB): domain Bacteria; phylum Acidobacteriota; class Terriglobia; order Bryobacterales; family Bryobacteraceae; genus Paludibaculum. The sequence continues at coordinate 696 of JBBQLF010000259.1, read as the reverse complement.
GACTGCCCATCCGGCTGGTGCGCGAAGTGGAACGGGTCGGCCGCATCACACCATTGCCTGGGGCTCCGGGGCTGGTGGTCGGGCTCATTAACCTGCACGGCGAGATCCTACCGTTGCTGGAAACACGCCTGTTGCTGAAAGTGGAACCGGCCGAGGGGCCGTCGGCCGGGTATCTTGTGGTGGTCGAGACCGGCGACGAAGAGCAGCCCGTGGCGTGGCTCGTGGACGAGTTGGGTGGCATAGCCTTGGTGGAACCGGCGGCGCACGCCACGCATCGCGGCCGTTCGGTGCGGCTCCTCGATCCCAGGGAACTTGACCTTGCCGAAGAACTGATGTCGCCGTCCGGCGGCGGGGGCTGCCGGTAAACAGGGAGATGGAATTATGTTTCGCAACATAAAGATCTGGCAAAAACTGGTACTGGCCGGGGTGGTGGCAGTGATCCCGATGGCGATGCTGTTGGCGCTGTTCCTCCATGGGCGCAACGAGCAGATCGCGCGGACCCGAGCCGAACTGGACGGGCTGGACTATATGGTCCCGATGCGGCAACTGCTGGAAGGCCTGGCTCAGCATCGCAGCGCCGCGAGCGCCTATCTGAGCGGTGCCGGAACGGTCGGACCGCTGATCCTGTCTCTCCAGGCCCAAGTGGATACCACCGTTGGAACGTTGACGGCGCTGGAGCAGAAGCGGGGCCCGGCC
>JBBQLF010000258.1:0-6770 GCA_038327695.1 Bryobacterales bacterium | reverse complement strand
CCTCTGTCAAGCGAAACATGCGTTCAGAAGGCACGCCAGCTCTCTCCGGGCCTCTCTATCCCCCCAGATTTGCGAAAGTAGGGCTAGCGCCCCGTCGAGACGAGCGGCTCGCTCATCAGGCCGTAGTCGATGTAGTCCTGGGCGAGCAACGGCAAGGCCAGAAGCAGGAGGGTGCGCATAGCTTAGCGCCCAGTCGAGACGAGCGGCTCGCTCATCACGCCGTAATCGATGAGATCGTAAGCGGCGCCGGCGGGCTGCGTGTCCGGGAACTCAGCCCAGGCGGCCGGCCAGGCGCGCATGCGCGGCTTGGCGGGATGGTGGAAGGGGCCCATCACGTTGCGGGGCGTGGAGACCACCTCGATGGCGATATCGTGAGCGCCGGCTGTGATGGCGAACTCGGCCGAATAGGGCGGCCAGCCGAGGAGCGCGGCCGGCTTGCCGTCGCACAGGATGCGCGCCAGCGAGCCGTTCCATTCCTTGAGGTCCAGCTTGAGGCGTGTCTGGCCCGCGGGCATTTGCACGCGGCGTGTGTAGATCATGGAACCGGCGAAGAAGGGCCAGCCCTGCCGGGTCCAGGAGCCGGACTGGAGCGGCGCCGCGGCCGTGAGGCGGAAGCCGCCCGCGGCGGGCACGACGGATTCGCTGCTGAGGATGTAGATGTTTTCGAGCTCCATGTGGACGTCAAACGGGGCGGCCCCGATCTCAATGACGTTCTCGCCCGTGCGGGCGACGGCGGCGATGGAGATGCGCTTCAGGTGCGGATCGAGCCATTCCTTGGCGGCGGCGAAGCTGACCGCCTTGCCGTTGACGGTGATGCGGTAGAGCTCGGGGAGCTCCACGGCGAGGTCGAGCTTCTGCGGGACGGAGGGAGTGTCGAGCTGGAAGCGGAACGTGGCGGTGAAGCCGGATTCGGCGGGGAAGTGGTTGCGGTCCAGCACGGCGCGCTTGAACTGCACGGCGTTGTCCCAGGCGGGCCGCTCAAAGCCGTGGCGCTGCCAGATGAGCCAATTGGCGCGCCACGTGTTGACGCTGGTGAAGGTCTCCTTGGCGATCCGGAGGTCGCAGTAGTCGAGGACCAGCGGGTTGTCGCCGGCGGTGGGCTTCACGCTCCAGGGGGCGCCGGGCAGCGACGTCCACGTGATGGCAGCCGGCTTGGCCGGGGCGGCCGGGCGGGTGCGCGCGATCAGGAGCAGCGAGCCGGCCGGCGCCAGCTCCACCGGGAAGCGGACACGGCCATTGCCCGCGTCCGTGTAGACGGCGGGTGCGATTTTGCCCGTCTCCGTGTTCCACATCTCCAGGGAACCGGCCTGCATGACGGCTTCCGTGCGCATGGGCGCCAGCGTGGTGTTGGTGAGGAAGACGACGCGGTCACCGTTGGCGAGGAAGCGCTCCGAGAAGCCGGCGGGCGTGTCGATCTCGATGCGGCGCGGCAGGCGTTTGGTGATCTGCTCGAGCAGCGCCTGGTGGCTGCCTGAGTCTTGCCACTGGGCGGGGTAGCGCTGGCGGAGCGCGCTGGGCGCGTTGCTGGGCCGCCCGTCCACGAAGGCGGGCGGCTCAGAGAGCGAGAGAATCTCGCCGCCGGCGGCGAGCCACTGTTCCAGCAGCGGCAGGGTCTGGTGGCGGAGGTTGGCCAGATCGGGCGGCAACAGCAGCAGATCGTAGGCGGCCTTGGCGATGTGCAGCTTGCGGTCCTTGACGGAGCCGAACCATTCGGCGATGTACTCGTCGCCCAGATCGTAGTCCACCTGATGATCGGCCAGGAACTGATTGAGGGCGGCGTTGTTCTCGCGCATCTTCGTCAGTTCCGGGGTGGCGGCGCCGCGGCGGGCGAGGAGGAATCCGCTGGTGGTCTGCTGGAGCAGCAGCACGCGATGGCGCGGCGCGGAGAGGCTGTTCAGATAGGAGACGCGCGCCAAATGATCGGCGTGGAGGCGGTAGTAGGGCCACCACGGGGAGACGTCGCTGAAGCTCTGCGGGTGGTCCCGCTTGCGCGCGCCGCGAATGGTGGTGAACGACAGGTGCTGGTTCATGAAGTTGACGCCGTGCACCATCAGCCAATCGCCGAAGCGCTTGTAGTGTTCGAAGGTGGAGTCCCAGCCGGCGACGCCGTAGGCCTCGCAGAAGGCGCGGCGGCCCAGTTGATGAGATACGCTGGCCACCTGTTTGATGGTGAACAGCATGTGCGCGTCCTGGCCTTGGAGGCGCAGGTTGGTGCCCTCCAGCATGTCGATGCCGGGGACGTGCTCATAGGCGTAGAGCGAAGCGTCGGCCGGAGTGATCCAGGGGGCGGGCCACTCGTGCTCCATCCAGTGGCCGGTGAACTGGAGGTTGTTGCGGTCATTCCATTCGAACATGGGCCGCATGAAGTTCTCTTTCCAGAGGTCGTGCACGGTCTGCCAGTAATCGAAACGGACTTTGCGGAATTCGCCGGTGTCCCAGAACAGAGACGCTATGGTGTCCGCCAGATCGTAGCCGTTGCGCTTGCGGAACTCCGAGAGCGTGTTGAAGCTGAGCGGCAGCGAGAGCCGCGCGGAGTCATACGCGCCGGCGGTGGCGAGGAGCGGTTCGTCAGTGAAGGCCCACTTGATGGACTTGCCGAACTCGGCGCCGAATTCGCGCTTGTAGGCTTCATAGGTGGTCTGCAGAAAGAGCGGAGTGGTGCGCGGATTGGTGAGATCGACGTAGGGGAACTCGCCGGTCCAGGGATTGCCGGAGGCGCGGCGGAGGCGGAAGGAGGCGACACTCTCGCCGGTCTGCACTTCGGCGGGCGCGGTGATGCGGCGCGCGCCGGTGATGTTGCCCTGCCGGTCCTTCTTCATGGCGAAGAAGGCGACGGTGAGCGGATGGGCCGAGACCGATTTGGGCGAAACGTCGAGCTCCGCCACGACGAACTGCGAGGCGGTGTCCGGGGCGGCGGAGGGGACGTGGCCGCCGGCGAAGCCGGAGGGGTAGGAGTTCTCGTCATAGATGTTGATCAGCAACCCCTGCTGCTTGCCGAGCGTGAGCGCCTGGCGCCAGAGCTGAAACCATTCCTTGCCGAGGTACTCGGTGATCAGCCCCGGGCGCGGATGCACGAACGCGCCGCCCATGCCCTGCTGTTTGTACTGCGCCAGCATCTGGGCCATGCGGCGGGGTTCCATTTCGTCGTTCCAGACCCAGAGGGGCATGGAGCGGTACTCGGCTGGCGGATCGGCAAAGCGGCCGCGGAGTTCGTCGAGGGTGGCGGGAGGCCGTTGCGGCAGGGCTTTCGGATTGAGGAGCAAATCGCGGTCCTGGGCGGCGGCGGAGAGAACCAGAAGAGAGAGAAGGAGGATGGAGCGCATTTTCATCTCACGCGATTCGAGACTATCAAATCCGCGATAGAGTGAGAAGGAAATGAAGGTCCTAATCTCTCTCTTCCTGTCTCTTGCCGCCGCGCTCTCGCTCTGGGCGCAGGGCCCGCGACGGGAGTTCACGCCGGGCGAGGTGTGGCTGGATGTGGACGGGCAACCGATCCAGGCGCACTCGGCCGGGATCCTGCTGCACCAGGGCGTTTACTACTGGTACGGCGAGGACAAGACGCTGGGCAATTTCAACCGCACGGGTGTGGCGGTGTACTCGTCGAAGGACCTGTACAACTGGAAGCGCGAGGGTGTGGCGCTGCCGAAGGACAGCGTGCCGGAGCAGTTCCGCGAGACTGGCGTGTGCGAGCGGCCGAAGGTGCTGTACAACAAGGGGACGAAGAAGTTTGTCATGTGGATGCACCTGGACGACAAGCCCTACGCCGTGGCCAGCGCCGGGGTGGCGATCGCCGACAAGCCCACCGGGCCGTTCCGCTTCCTGCAGTACTCGCGGCCGGTGAAGTTCGACTTCGGCTATCCGGAGAAGGATCGCACCAATCAGCGCGAGTTGGGCAACACGTATCGTGACATGAACCTGTTCCTGGACACGGACGGGCGCGCCTATGCGTTCTATGCCAGTGAGGACAACTGGACGATGTACATCGTGCGGCTGAACAAGGAGTTCAGCGGGCCGGAACTGCCGCAGGTGGAGGGCAAAACGTGGGCGCGCATTCTGGTGCGGCAAATGAGGGAAGCTCCGGCGCCTTTCAAATACAAGGGCAAGTACTTTCTGATCACGTCCGGCTGCACGGGTTGGAAGCCGAATCGGGCGGGCTATGCGGTGGCTACCAATATTCTCGGGCCCTGGACGGACAGGGGAGACCCGGGCACGGGCCCTGAAGCGGAGACCACGTTCCGATCCCAGAGCACCTTCGTTCTGCCAATGCCGGGGCGGCCGGGGCAGTTCATTTTTCTGGCCGACCGGTGGAATGAGAAGAAGTTGGAGGACTCGCGCTATGTGTGGCTGCCCTTCACCATTGGCTCCGGCGATACCATCGAGTTGAAATGGTTGGATCGCTGGCAATTGCCTTAGCCCTGTTGGTGCCGGCCGCGGCGGAGCAGACCTATGCGGTGCGGGGCCAGACCGTGCCGGCCTCGGCGGCGAGCGTCTCCCTGCACGGCGCCACTACGCCGTTTCACGCGTCCGTGCTGGCCGGCGCGGACGGCCGGTTTCAGTTCAAGAAGATTGCGGCCGGCAGCTACACGTTGATCATCTTTGTGCCGGGCCGGGGCGAGACGCGCAAGACGATCGACGTGGGCCCTTCGACGGCGGGCCGGGGCGGGCGGGTGGAACTGGCGATTCGACTGGACGAGACGAAGATGACGCCGGATCGGTCCGGCGTGGTCTCGGTCAAAGAACTCTCCATCCCGCAGGCGGCGCGCGACGAGTTCAACCGGGCCATCGGAAAGCTGGGGCGGCGCGACATTGAGGGCGCCATCGCCAATCTGAAACGGGCGGTGGAGCTGGCGCCGCAGTTCGTGGCCGCGTGGAATCACCTGGGCACCATCGCCTATCAGACGCAGCGCTTTCCCGAGGCTGAGGGCTACTTCCGCAAAGCCCTGGAGGTGGATGCCAACGCCTATGAGCCCATTGTGAATCTGGGTGGGGCGCTGGTGACGATGGGGCGTTACGAGGAGGCGTGGAACTACAATCTGCACGCTGTGTTGAACCGTCCGAACGATGCGTTGGCGCAGTCGCAGATGGGCATGACGTATCTCGGCCTGGGCAAGCTGGAACTGGCCGAGAAGTACCTGCTGGAGGCGCGGCGGCTGGATGCCGGCCATTTCTCGCACCCGCAGTTGCTGCTGGCTGAGATCTACATGCGCCGCCAGAGGCCGGGCGCGGCGGCGGATCAGTTGGAGGACTTCCTGCGCCACCATCCCGATTGGCCCAAGGCCGACGAGATGCGGCGGGGCATCTCTCAACTGCGAGGCAGCCGTGGCATCTGAACGTACTATCATCGGAACACCCTCATGAGACTGAAAGAAAAGATCGCCGTCATTACAGGCGCCGGCGCCGGCATCGGACGCGCGTGCGCGGTGGAGTTCGCCCGGGAAGGCGCCATCGTGATCGCCGCCGACATCAACGCCCAGAGCGCCTTCGAGACGTCGAAACTGGTGGCGGGCGGCATCACGCCCGTGAAGGTGGACGTGGCCGATGGCGAAAGCGTGGCGATGCTGGCGCAGTTCGTGGCCGCCAAGTTCGGGCCCGCCGATATTCTGGTCAACAACGCCGCCATCCAGGTGAACAAATCGGTGGAGGAGACGACTGACGAGGAGTGGGCGCGGCAGATGGCCGTCAATGTGGGCGGGGTGTTTCTGTGCACAAAGCACTTTCTGCCGCAGTTGAAGAAGACACGCGGCGCCATCGTCAACATGTCTTCGGTGAACGCGTACTTCGTGGAGGCGAACTGCGCCGGCTACTGCGCGACGAAGGCCGCGATCCTGGCGTTCACCAAGGCGGTGGCCATCGATCATGGGCGCGACGGCGTGCGATGCAACGCTATCTGTCCGGGCTACATTGACGCCGGGTTGGCGGAGGGGTACTTCCTCTCGCAACCGAATCCGGAAGCGGCGCGCCAGGCGGCGGGGGGACTGCACGCACTGGGCCGTGTGGGCCGGGCGGAAGAGGTGGCCCGCGCGGCGGTGTTTCTGGCGAGCGGCGAAGCGAGCTTCACCACCGGCTCTGCCCTGGTGGTGGATGGCGGCTTGAGCTCCGGTCTGCCCGCGAAGTGACGGGGTAAAATCGGGAGGGGAGGATCGCCATGCGGCCGGCACTGCTTCTGATTGGTGCGCTGATCGCCGGTTCATTGTCTGGGCAGGATGCGCCGAAGGGTGTGATCGAGGGCACGGTGTTGGACGATGTGACGGGCAGTCCGGTGCGGCGTGCGTCCGTGGAGCTTCTGGGGCAGCGCGCGGACAAGCCGCCGGAGACTGTTCTGATCCAGACGGAGGCCGAAGGCCGCTTTCACTTGGAAGGATTGGCGCCGGGCCGGTACAGCGTGAGGGCGGCCAAGAGCGGCTATCTCGCCGCTCGGGATGCCAACGCTTCCGCGACGTTTCCCCAGGCGCCCGGCGAGCAGAAGACCGGGCTCACCCTCAGGCTGACCCCGCAAAGCGTCATCTCCGGCCGTGTGCTGGATGAGCAAGGCGACCCGCTGCAGAATGCCAGGGTTCAGGTGTATCAGCGGCGAAAGATGGCCGGTAAGCAACGATGGATGCCTGTCAACGGCAACTCGACCAATGACCGCGGCGAGTACCGGCTCTTTAATCTCGCAGCCGGCGAGTACGCCGTCGCCGCCAGTGCCATGAACCCGACGGCCCCGTTCAGCTCCGGCGGGCAGGGGCGCGCGCAAGTCTACGCGGCTACCTACGATCTCAACGGCAAAG
>JBBQLF010000257.1:0-6771 GCA_038327695.1 Bryobacterales bacterium | reverse complement strand
GATAGGCTTTGCGGTTGCGGAGGCGGGTGGACTCGGGCCTGCGGGCAGGGCGTAGGCGTCTGTCATCTAATCTAATGGTGGCTACACCCCAAGCACAAACAAGAAGCAAGCCTTTTGTGCGAACGCAAAGATACACGCGATTTTGTTCAGCAGCGCGCCCTCATGCCTGGCGCGGCTTGCAGGTCGTTATCCCCTATGCGATACCGAAACGGATGTGGGGTGTTCATACTTTCGCGGCGTCGGGAAAACGATGGATGGCCGAACGGCCTTGATACACTGAAAACAGAGGTTGATCGAAGTGTTTCATGTGGCAGAGTCGCGTTTGCGGAGCGGTGTGGCTGAGTTTCTCAAGGGCCGCTATGGCATTGAGATTCCAATAGTTATCGAGCAGCCGAAGCAGGCTTCGTTTGGCGAACTGGCGCTGCCTGTGGCGTTTTCCCTGGCCAAGGCGATGAAGAAGGCGCCGCGCGCGATCGCCGAGGAAATCGCCGCCAATCTGCCGCCGATTGCGGGGATTGCGAAGGTGGAGGTGGCCGGCGGCGGGTTTCTGAACGTGCGGCTGGACCGGGGCGCTTACGCGATGGGCTTGCTGGCGGGCGGGGACGCCGTGCACGACGCTCCGGCGGGCAAGACGATTGTCGAGCACACCAACATCAACCCGAACAAGGCGGCGCACATCGGGCATCTAAGGAACTCCGTGCTGGGCGATACGTTTGTGCGCATGCTGCGCGGCACCGGGCGCCAGGTGGAGGTTCAGAACTACATCGACAACACGGGCGTGCAAGTGGCCGATGTGGTGGTGGGGTTTCAGTACCTGGAGAAGAAGCCGCTAGCCGAGGTGAAGGCGCTGATCGCCGGCGAGCGGTTCGACTTCTATTGCTGGGATCTGTATGCGCGGACCTCCGCCTACTACGGCGGGCATCCGGAGGCGATTGAGTGGCGGCGGGATACCCTGCACGCCATCGAGCACGGCGAGGGCGAGATTGCGGAGTTGGCGCACGTGGTGGCCGATGCGATTGTGGAGTGTCACCTGACCACGATGTGGCGCCTGGGCATCGGCTACGACGTGCTGCCGCGGGAGAGCGAGATTCTGCACCTGCAGTTCTGGGCGACGGCGTACGAGCAGTTGAAGGAGCGGGGCGCCATCTACTTCGTGGAGGAAGGCAAGAACAAGGGCTGCTGGGTGATGGGGGCAGGGCACTTCCGCGAGTCGGCCACGGGCGAAGAGACGGACGACGATTCGAAAGTCATCGTGCGCTCTAACGGCACGGTGACCTACGTAGGCAAGGACATCGCCTATCAGATGTGGAAGTTCGGCCTGCTGGGCAAGGACTTCCACTACCGGCCGCTGCGGACGTATCCGGACGGGCACGTGGTGTACGTGGCCACCGATACGGCGGCGCAGGAGGGGCTGCACTTCGGCGGCGGCACGGAAGTGTACAACGTGATCGATTCGCGGCAGTCCTACCTGCAGGACGTGGTGGAGGCCGGGCTGCGGGCACTCGGCTACACGGAACAGGCGGATCGCTCCATCCACTTCAGCTACGAAATGGTGGCGCTTTCGCCGCGGACTTGCGTGGAACTGGGCATTCCGCTTTCGGAGGAGGACAAGAAGAAGGCGTACGTGGAAGTGAGCGGACGCAAGGGCCTGGGCGTCAAGGCGGACGACCTGATCGATAAGCTGATCGAGAAGGCGCGGGTGGAGGTGGACTCGCGGCACGAAGGCAAGCCGGAGGCGGAGCGGGCGCGGATCGCGACGCAGATCACCATTGGGGCGCTGCGATATTTTCTGCTGAAGTTCACGCGGAACACCGTGATCGCGTTTGATTTGCAGGAGGCGCTGAGCTTTGAGGGCGAGACGGGGCCGTATGTGCAATATGCGGCTGTACGGGCGCGCAACATTCTGCGGAAACTCACTGAGCGTGGCGAGGTGATGCCGGACTTCGCGGCGGTGTTGGACGAGGCGCAGATGGCGCGGCAGTTGGGCGAGGAGAACTTCTGGCAGTTGCTGCTGGCGGCGTCGAAATCGGGTAAGGCGCTGGAGTCGGCGTTGAGCGCCGGCGAGCCGGCGGCCATGGCGCGCTATGCATTCCAACTGGCGCAGGCGTTCAACGCGTTCTACCACGACTATCCGATTCTGGCTGAGACCAACGCCGGGAAACGGACGTTCCTGCTGTGGCTGGCGGTGTACTTCCAGCGGCAGTTGCAGGAGACGCTGGAGAACGTCCTGGGCATCCCCGTTCCCGAATATATGTAAGTCCGCCGGGAACAAGTGCCGCCCGAGTGAATATCCTCAATTGAGATGGATGTTCCGCCACGCAACGCGGGGTTCGGCGAGATGTATGGCGGCCACTCACGCGCGGTCTACCGCTTTGCGTTCGGCTTGAGCGGCAACGCAGCGGAGGCCGGCGATCTGACGGCAGAGGCGTTCCTGCGGATCTGGGAGGCCGGCGAGCGGGTGCAGTTGGGGTCCGTGCGCGCCTACCTGCTGACGATTGTGCGCAATCTCCACCGGCAGCAGTGGCGGCGCGAGCGGCGGCGCGGCGAGATGCCGGACGTGGTCGCCGGCGGGTCAGGCACAGGACACACGGGACGAATTGCGGGCGGTGCTGGCGGAACTCCAGGCTCTGCCGGAGGTGGATCGCGCCGCGCTGCTGCTGCATGTGGAGCATGAGCTGCCGTACAGCGAAATCGCCGTGATGCTTGGCATTGACCCAACCACCGCGCGAACCAAAGTGCATCGAGCGAGAGAGCGATTGAGGAGTGTGCGATGAGAGAGACGATTCTGCCTGGTGATCCGGCACAGCGGCAGGGCTTGGAGTTGGACTCGCTGCGGCGGACTCGGGCTGCGCTGCGCGCCAAGACCACGAGCCTGGCCCTGGCCGTGTTCTTCACCACTCTGGTCTTCTGCGCAGTGCCTCCATGGCATCCGATTGTGGAGATTCTGCGGCAGGGAGGCAAATGGTCTGCCACGGCGCTCATGCTGGTGGGAGCGTTCTTCTGGTGGCGTTTCATCCGGACGTGCCTGGCCTTACGCGGTACGGGACTGCCGCCGCAGCGCGGCATCGGGCCAAGGCTGGCTTGGCTGGCTGGCGGGTGGCTAATCACCGAAGCCATGTATGCCGTCGTGTGGGGCTGGAAAGACGGAGCGCCACGATTCTATTTCGTGCCGGCAGCAGCTTTTGCCGCTGTTTGGCTGGGCGAGAAGCTACACCAGTTGGCTACACCAGTTGGCTCCACCGCAGGTGCGCATCATTCAGCGTCTCTTTCCTGAAGAGGAGAAAGACGACGATCAGGCCAGTGGGTAATCGAGCGTTTCGGCGAGCCACTCCTTGTTGTCTTTGACGGCGAGGCGGAGAGTCTCGGTGAGGGCGTCGCGCTTCTCGTAGAGCCGGTAGCCTTCGCGCGAGCGCAGGTAACCCCTGGCTTTGGGGTGGTCGGCGAACAGACGCTCCTCGCCCAGTTCCTCGCGCAGGCGCTCGTACCGCGCGCGGTTGTCCAGCAGCGCCTTGATCAGAAACGGCAGCACCACGGAGTAGTCAGCCTGCATGGACTCCGTCGTCTGCCGGTAAACATCGCGATCCACCTTGCCCCACGTCACCGCCTCGGCCGGGAAGCACGACGACAGCGAGCCGTCGGTGACCGGCGCGCTGACGATCTGGACGTCGAAATGATAGCCGCTGACGTTGGGCAGGCCGAGCACTTGGCCCAGTGCCGGCTCTGGCTGGAGGTTGAAGTTCTTGGGCACGCCGCCGCCGAGCACGAACGTCGCCAGCGCTTTGGTCTCGCTCTCAAACAAGCCCCAGTAGTGATACGCGCAGCTCTCGAAGACCTCGGCGTGGATATCGAGTTCAAACTCGTAGTTGTCCAGCAGGCCGGCCTTCTTCATGGCCCACAGCTTCATGGAGTTGAGGAAGACGCTGCCATCGCCCGGCGCGCCGACGAAAAACGGAATGCCCATTTTGTGGCACGTCGCCAGCAGGCCGGGCTCCACGCCGTTGCGCTGTTCGAGGGCGCCGAACCGGCGGCCCAGCAGATTGCGCAACTCCGTGCCGCTCATCTTCTTCTGGAACTCGGGCTGGCGCAGCAGGGCGGTGATGAAGCGATCCTGGTCCAGCAGCACGTCTTCGTCAAAGGCCATGTCTGTGACGCGGATGGTGCGCTCATCGCGGAGCGCGCCGTCGTCGCCGAAGATGGGGACTTCATGCACCGGGTCGCGCCAGCCATCCAGCGAGCGGTGGCCGTCGTGGTAGCACATGGCGTCGGTGCCGGAGAGATAGGCGACCCAGCCCGTCTCCAGCAGCGGGATGAGCCAGGTCTGATGCTGGCCGGAGACGGTGATGGGGCCTGCGATGGCGAGCGTGAGCGGGCAGCCGTGGCCGATGGCGGTATCGAGGATCGAGTAGATGCGGCGCAGGTAGGCCCCGCCGAAGGCCGGCAGGCAGTGGGTGAAGAGGTCATGGAGCGAGGTGACCTGATCGACGCGGCGCGTGCGGACGGTCTTTCGCTGCGGGCAATCGGCGGAGGGATGCTGGCTCATAGTGCGGGTCTTCACATAAGACGCTAGCAGGCGGGCGAATCCGGGTGCAATCAAAGAACGCGCCGTCTGCGCGGCGGAGCAGTAGAATGGGCGTAGAGGTGCTCTATGAGTAATTGGCAACGCGTGGGCCGCTTGGTTGCGGCCGCGGGACTGTTATCCGGCTTGGCGACGGCCGGCGAGTGGGCTGACATTACGCCCAAGCGGACCGGGGACTACGATGCGAACAAGGCGACCGGCTATTGCATGATCAAGGTGCGGGTGGACATTGAGACGATCGTCCACGTGCGCTGGGATCGCGTTGCGTTTGAGACGATGGCCGGGACTCCATCCAGCGACGAGGGCACGGAGTGCTCGCAGCCCCTGCCCAACGGCAATGCGCTGGCGAACTTCCGGTTCCGCGGGGTGGATGGACGCGGCGAGCAAACACTGCTGGAGGCTCCGAGCGCGAGCAACTCATGGACGGCGCGGATTCGGATCCGGGATTCGCGCGGCGGCAGCGAAGGCTTCACGGGGCGGATCGAGTGGGACAATCGCGGCGGTTCCACAGGCGTGGACAACACAGGCTGGCGCGGGACGGGGAGCGGTACCAGCGCGGGCGGCTGGGGCACTCCGGCCAGCACCACTACGAACAGCGGCGGCCGGGGCACGCCCAGCGCAAACACAGGCGGCAGCGGCTCCACCTGGAGCGGCAACAGCAACAGCGAGTACAGCGGCAGCGTGGCCGGCAATGGGCGGTTTGAGGTTCGCAACGGATCGACGAGTGAGTTGAGCGAAGCGCGCCTGGACCTGAGACGGAACGGCCAGTTTCTGCTGGAACTGCGGGGCCCCAACAATGTGTTGCAGGATCTGAGCGGACGATGGATCCGGCGCGGCAATGGCGCCGCGCTGGAGATCACCCAGGGCCTGCGGAACTCCGGCGCGACGGGGCGCGGCAACGTGGAGTTTCAAGGCAGCCAGCCGGTGCGATTTACAGTGACAGGCCGGGATCCGCGGGCCAATAACGAATTCCGGGCCGAACTGCGGACTGCGGGCGCGACGGGCGGCGGCTGGGGCGGCAACAGCGCGAGTTCGAATGCGGGCTGGGGCAACACGCCATCGTCCAACAGCGGCTGGGGTAACAACAGCCCGAGCTCCAACTCGGGTTGGGGCAACAACAGCGGAAGCTCGAATGCCGGCTGGGACAACAGCACATCCTCGAGCCCCAGTTGGGGCAGCAGCCCGGCTTCGGCCACCGCCGTCAACGTGCAGCAGTACCGGGGCTCGTCGTTGGGGACCGGGACGATCGTAACGCCCAACGGACGGCAGATGGCCCTGTCGGAGGCGCGGATTGAGATTCGCGCCAACGGCGAGGCGCTGGTGGAGTTTCGCGGGCAGACGGCCCCGTCGTTCTTCGGGCGGGTGGAGAACCAGACGAACAGCGAGGCGACCATCCGGGTGACCAAGTACGGGAAAGCGGCCGCGGACGGAACGCTTCGGGTGCACGTCAGCGGCGGCCAACTGGATCGTGTGGATGGCCAGATCCGGGCGCGCAACGGCGGGGAGCTGAGTGTGGCGTTCCGGCGTCAGTGAGCCTTGACGGCCGGGGGGACTAGGAAATCCGAGTTGGGATCGTGGCCGCGAAAGCGGCTGCGAGCCAGCGCGGAGTTGCGCACGGCATAGCAATAGACACAGCCGTGCGGGCAGGTATCGTACTCGCCGATGTCGCGGGACTCGTGACAAAGGCATTCGGCGCGGTTGCCCCGCGTGCTGGCGCTAATGCGGTGGCCGGCCAGGGCGGTGAGCCGGGCGGCGTCGATACAGCGGGCGGGCAAGGCGCCGGCGACGGTGTAGCTGCGTTGCGAGCAAACGGCGAGGGTCATGCCGTGGGCAGAGGCGATCTCCACCAGGCGGGCGGCGAGGGCGAGCTTGGTGGCGTCGTCGGGGTCGTGCCAGCGGAAGTGATCCTGCTCGGCGGCGATGTTGAGGTTGAGTTGGGACTTTTCGTAGATCTGGGCGAAGGAGATGACCACCTCGTTGGTGGCGCCTTCCAGCGCGGTGGCCAGGCGCTCAAACTGGCTGAGGTGGAACTCAGGCGGCGTCAGCGATGAGATCAGGATGGGGTCGTAGCGCCAGACGGGGCACAGCGGCGAGTACTCGCGCGCCAGAAGGTGCATGTGCTGGATGGAGCGGGCTGAATCAATGACGGAGGCTTCGAGCTCGCGCGGGTAGGCGTTGATGGTGTACTGGACGAC
>JBBQLF010000256.1:0-6772 GCA_038327695.1 Bryobacterales bacterium | reverse complement strand
ACCGCTTGCTCACGCGCGCGACTCGGTTTCGAAAACCGCTTGCTTACGCGCGCGGCTCGGTTTCGAAAACCGCTTGCTTACGCGCGCGGCTCGGTTTCGAAAACCGCTTGTTCACGCGCGCGGCTCGGTTTCGAAAACCGCTTGCTCACGCGCGCGGCTCAGTTTCGAAAACCGCTTGCTCACGCGCGCGACTCGGTTTCGAAAAACGCTTGCTTAGGCGCGCGGCTCAGTTTCGAAAACCGCTTGCTCACGCGCGCGGCTCAGTTTCGAACTCGTTGCTGCAAAAGCAGTTTCAGAGCCGCGACTGTGAAGGAGCGGTTGCCGGACGTGTCCACTCAATTCGCGGACACTACGCTAGATCCGGTTGATCAGGCTGGCGACGTAGCCGCCGCCGAAACCATTGTCAATGTTGACCACGCTGACGTTGCTGGCGCAGCTGTTGAGCATGCCGAGCAGCGCGGCTAAGCCGTGGAAGCTGGCGCCGTAGCCGACGCTGGTGGGTACGGCGATGACCGGGCAACTGACCAAGCCTCCGACGGCGCTGGGCAATGCGCCTTCCATGCCGGCGCAGCAAACGATGACACGGGCATCCTTGATGCGGTCAAAGTTGCCGAAGAGACGATGGATTCCGGCCACGCCGACATCGTGGACCTGGGTCACCTGGTTGCCCATCACTTCGGCCGTGACGATGGCCTCCTCGGCAACGGGCAGGTCTGTGGTGCCGGCGCTGATGACGACGAGATTGCCCTTGCCCAGCATGGCGCGGTCCCGCCAGACGCGGAGCGCGCCGGACATCGGGAAGTACTCGGCCTCCGGGAACTGCTGCTTGACCAGATCAAAAGCCTCGGCGGACGCGCGCGTGGCCAGGACGTTGCTGGCGCGGTCCAGAAGGCGGGCGGCGATGCCGGCGATCTGCTCCGGCGTCTTGCCCTTTCCGAAGATGACCTCCGGTATGCCCATGCGGATGGCGCGGTGGTGATCGACGGTGGCGTAGCCGAGATTTTCGAACGGTAGGTGGCGCAGACGGGCGATGGCGTCATCGACATCCAAGGCGCCGGAGCGAACCGATTCCAACAGAGATTTGAGGTGATCGCGATCCATAATTTCAGAAATCCAGTCGCATGCCGGGCTTGAGCCCGTTGGCGGCGGCAGTGCCGGCAGCCAGTTCGAGAACGTTCATGGCGTTGAAGTCCCCGCCGTAGGAGGGGCACTTAGACTGCGGGCCAGGGCAGGGAGGCGCTTTGTGGACCATCTGGACGATGGTGCCGCCGCGGTCGAGCCAGATGATGTCGAGCGGAACTCGGACCTCATACATCCAGTATCGAAAGCGGCCTTCCTTGCCGTGCTGGAAGAGCATGCCCTTGGAGGGAGGGAGCGAGTCGCGGTACTTCATGCCCCGCATGACGTCTTTGGGGTGGGAGACGAACTCGGCGCGAATCTGAGTGCCATTGGGGAAGGTGACCAGGCGGGTGTTCAACTGGTCCGCCGTGATGGAGCCGCCACCGCAGGCGGCCAGCCCGGCGCAAAGCGCTGCGGCAGTCAGACAAGCCATCCTGAACCTACTGGGATGCATCGACTAAAATGGTAACTGGATTCCCGCCCCGAATGCAGCAAGCAACCCCGATGGAACCTCAGACACCGGCCCTCTGGCGCCGGATTGTGCTCACGCTGGAGATGATCCGGTTTGAGCATTCGGTGTTTGCGTTGCCGTTTGCGTTGACCGGCGCGCTGCTGGCGTGGCGGCAGACGGGGTACGGGACGGCGGGACTGGCGGCGAAGTTCGGCTGGATCGTGCTGGCGATGGTGGGCGCGCGGAGCGCGGCGATGGCGTTCAACCGCGTGCTGGACGCCGGCATCGACGGCCGGAACCCGCGGACCCAGGCTCGCCATATTCCGGCGGGGCTGTTGAGCCGGACGTTCGCCTGGGGTTTCATCGCGGTGGCGTCGATTGCCTTTGTCCTGGCGGCGGGCATGTTGAACAATCTGTGCCTGCGGCTGGCGCCGGTGGCGCTGGCGGTGGTGTTCTGCTATTCGTGGACGAAGCGGTTTACGTCGCTGTCTCACGTGGTGCTGGGCCTGGCGCTGGGCATTGCTCCGGCGGCAGCCTGGATTGCGGTGGCCGGTTCGCTGGACGCCAGGATTGTGTGGCTGACGGCGGCGGTGACGCTGTGGACGGCGGGGTTCGACATCATCTATTCGTGCCAGGACTACGAGTTTGACCAAAGAGAAGGGCTGTTCAGCCTGCCGGCGCGCCTGGGGATCAGCGGGGCGTTGAACGTGGCGCGGGTGTTTCACGTGGGCATGATTGTCTGCTTGTTTGCGCTGCATGTGACGCTGGGCATGGGCGGGGTGGCGGCGGCAGGGATCGTGGCCGTGGGGGCGCTGCTGGCCTGGGAGCACCGGTTGGTGCGCAATGACGACCTTTCGCGGGTGGATGCCGCCTTTTTCACGATGAATGGATGGGTGAGCATATTATTCTTTGCGTTCTGGACCGCCGATGTATTGTTGGGACGGGGCCGGGTATAAAACATATGACGCCTGATTTGGTTCAGCCCGTTTTTGACGACCGGGGTCTGCTGCCGATCCTTGATAAGGTGCGGCAGGGGGAGCGGCTGACGGCCTCCGATGGGGTGGCGCTGTTCCGCTCGCCGGACCTGCTGGCGGTGGGCTACATGGCCAACCTGGTGCGCGAGCGGCTGCACGGCAACGTGACGTTTTTCAACGTGAATCGCCACATCAATCCGACGGACGTGTGCGTGGCATCGTGCAAGCTCTGCGCGTTTGGCAAGAAGGCGAAGGACCCGACTGCGTACACGATGTCGCTGGAGCAGATCTGGGAGCGGGCCGGGCACGGCTATACGGAGGCGGTGACGGAGTTTCACATCGTCGGCGGACTGCATCCGGAACTCACCGTGGACTGGTACTGCGAGATGTTGCGGGGCCTGAAGCAGCGGTTTCCGAAGGTCCATCTGAAGGCGTTCACGATGGTGGAGATCGCCTATTTCGCCAAGCGGTTCCGGATGGGGAACGAAGAGGTGCTGCGGCGGCTGCACGAGGCGGGGATGGATTCGATGCCGGGCGGCGGGGCGGAGATTTTCACCGAGCGGGTGCGGCGCATTATCTGCGACCACAAGATCGACGGCGGCGAGTGGCTGGAGATCGCGCGGATGGCGCACAAGATGGGGATCAAGTCCAATTGCACGATGCTCTACGGGCACATCGAAAACGAGGAAGACCGGGTGGACCATCTGGTGAAACTGCGCGCCGTGCAGGACGGCACGGGCGGATTTGTGACCTACATTCCGCTGGCGTTTCACCCGGACCACACGCCGCTGGAGCACGTTGCGAAGACGACTGGATTCGCGGATCTGAAAAACATAGCGGTGGCGCGGCTTATGCTGGACAACATCCCGCATGTGAAGGCGTATTGGGTGATGATGACGCCGAAGATGGCGCAGATCGCGCAGCGGTTTGGCGCCGACGACATCGACGGAACAGTGGTGGAAGAGAAGATCTACCACGACGCGGGCGCCGAGACGACGCAGGGTCTGCGGCGGAACGAGTTACTGGGGCTGATCCGGGCCGCGGGCCGGGAGCCGGTGGAACGGGACACGGCTTACAACCGCGTGGAGCGGAGCGAGGCGAGTTTCGCGATCCTCGTCTGAGCGGCGGATTTCCATTAGACTGATAGGACAACACTTATGGCCTTCCATTTACGCCATTCCATCTGCAACGAGATCTACCAGGGTTGGGACTTCGCCAAGGCCTGCCGTCATTTATGGGAGACGGGCTACGAGGGCATCGAGATTGCGCCGTTTACGCTCTCGGAAGACCCCTGCAATATTTCCGCGGCGGACCGCAAGGCGCACGCCGAAATCATCACCGGCGAGGGCCTGACGTTCGTCGGGCTGCACTGGCTGATGGTGGCGCCGAAAGGCCTGCATGTGACGACGCCGGATGCGGAACTACGGCAGCGCGGGTGGGATCACATCCGGGGGCTGATCGATCTGTGCGCCGATCTGGGCCCCGGCGGCGTGATGGTGTTTGGTTCGCCGCTGCAGCGCAGGACCGTGGGCGGGGCCACGCGGGCGGAGGCGACGGCGCGGTACGCCGAAGGCCTGGCGGCGGTGGCGCCTCATGCCGAAGCGCGCGGCGTGAAGGTCCTGGTGGAGGCGCTGCCGGCCAACCAGACCAACGTGGTGGGCTCGCTGGCAGAGGCGGTGGAGATCGTCCGGCAGGTGGGCAGCCCGGCGATTCAGACGATGTTCGACACGCACAACGCGGTGGACGAGACGGAGCCGCATGCGGTGCTGGTGGAGCGGTATTTCGACCTGATCCGCCACGTGCATGTCAACGAGACCGACGGCGGGCACTGCGGCACGGGGGCTTATGAATTTGGGCCGGTGCTGGCGGTGTTGCAGCGGATGAACTATCAGGGGTGGATTTCGCTGGAGGCGTTTGACTTCGCGCCCGGCGCGGAGCGGATTGCATCGGAGTCACTGCGGTATTTGAATTCGATCATCGAAAAGCTATGAACAAAGTAATTGTGACGGGTGGGGCCGGTTTCATCGGCTCGGGATTGGTGCGCGCACTGTTGGCGGCTGGGGCCGGGCGGGTGGGCGTGATTGACAACATGTACTCCGGCAAAGAGGACAACCTGGCAGAGGTGCGCGACAGCGTGGACCTGCACGTGGCCGACATTCGGGACTATGACACGATAGCGCCCATCCTGAAAGGGGCCGGCCGCGTCTTCCATCTGGCGGCGGTTCCTTCGGTGCCTCGCTCGATCAGCGATCCGGTGCCCTCGCATACGGCCAATATCGACGGCACATTCAACGTGTACCGGGCTTGCGTGGAAGGCGGCGCGCGGCGGGTGATCTTCGCGGCGTCGTCTTCGGCCTATGGCGACACGCTGGTGTTGCCAAAGACGGAATCCATGCCGAACTGCCCGAAGTCTCCGTATGCGGTCCAGAAGGTGTTGGGCGAGCAATACGCGGCCGTCTTTGCGGCGTGCTACGGATTGGAGACGGTGAGCCTGCGGTTCTTCAACGTGTATGGGCCGAGGCAGGATCCGTCGAGCCCGTATTCGGGCGTGCTGAGCCTGTTCATGAAGCATCTGATCGCCCGCACGCAGCCGGTGATGTTCGGCGATGGTGAGCAGTCCCGCGATTTCACTTACGTGGATGATGTCGCCGAGTTGTGCCTGAAGGCGTCGCTGGCGGATGCGGCCGTGGTGTCCGGGCAGATGTACAACGCCGGCAATGGCGGACGATTCACGTTGAACGAGACGTGGAAGTTGCTGTGTGAGATCGAGGGCGTACAGATTGAGCCCACCTATGGGCCTTCGCGCGAGGGGGACGTACGCGACTCACAGGCCGAGACTGTGGCGGCCGTTCGGGATTTGGGGCACGCGCCGCGGTTTTCGTTTGCCGACGGGCTGCGGCTGACGCTGGAGTGGTACCGGGCGAAAGGGTAGCGGGCGGAGCGGCGGCCGGACAAGATCTGCGGGGCGCGAGCCACCCAGGCGGCATTTTGTCCGATGGCGAAGCCTGCGGCTTTCATCATCTTGCGGAATAATCAATAGGTTCAGACCTCCTGATCTCGGTGAAATCTGATTGATCCCGAGTAGTGAGAGTATTGGCATCGGCCTGTGGAGCTGCCGCAGGGCCGCCGCCGATGGCTCAAGGTTTCCTGATCCGGTATGAGAGGGCAGATGGAGTCAGGAATCCTCTTCGTAACGTCCGCGTAACGTTAACCTAAGTGATACATGCGCTGTGCTTTATCGCCTCAGGCAGCGGGAGATCTGCTGATCCTCCTGCTGGCAAAATGGGCTCAGGAAGGCTTACGACAGGACCGTGCTATCTGGCGCTCTTTTTGGATTGAGATCTCAGCATGGATCGTCTTGAGTTTTGAGTTCCTCAGCTTCGCGAAAACGTGGGGCGAGATCAGGAGGTCTGAGGTTGCGAGGGGCGCCAGCTTCGCCACTATGCGTGCAGCGCAGAATAGCGGAGGCTGTTGATGCAACGTGGTTTCGCGGCTCTGCATCATTGAGGGGATGGGGGTATTGACTCGGGGCGAGTGAGGCGCCGAAGAAGGGCCAGCGAGCCAGGCGGGCGGCTCGCTGGCCGTTTTTCGTTGCGAGGAAGCAGGAGCGGACGGCTCGGCGCGGAAAAGAGTATTGACAACGGCCTGGTTCTTCCGCATACTAGTTTGCGTAGCAGACTGGTTTGCAGAAAAAGGGAGAAGTTGTCATGATGAATGTGAACCTGGATGAGGTGGCGCGGCGGCCGCAGCGGTACTGGAATGCTGACGGGTTGCCGGAGCTGACAATGGGCGCGTTGTGGGTGGTGTGGGGCGTGGCGTTGGTTTTGCCCGCGCTATTGCCGCACGGGGCCTGGTTGCGGTATTACTGGACGGCCGTACCGGCGGTGCTGATTTGCGGGGGCGTGGCCGCCAATTGGGTCACCAAAAAACTGAAAGAACGGCTGACGTATCCGCGCGCGGGCTATGTGGAGTTTCCGGAGCCGGGCGTGCTGATGCGGATAGTGCCGGCGCTGCTGGCAATGGTGGTCGCATCAGGCGTGGTGATGGTCCTGATGAAACCGAAGACGCAGGCCTTGCAGGATCTGACGGCTCCTGGGTGCGCCGTGCTGATCGCAGCGGCATCTCTCTTTGCGGCAGTGCGCTGGCGCCTGCCTCACTACCTGATTCTGTCGGCGGCCTCTTTGCTGGCGGCGATTGTTATTGCGCGAGCGGGCCTTTCCACTGAGCC
>JBBQLF010000255.1:0-6782 GCA_038327695.1 Bryobacterales bacterium | reverse complement strand
GCTCCACAGCGAGCGCTACGATCTTGTGATGCGCAAACGCACCGCCGCTCTGCCCGCAGCCAAGGCGTTTCTGGACGTGCTGCAACGGGCCACGTTGCGCCGCAAACTGGAGGTCCTGGCTGGCTATGACACATCGGATACCGGGGCTCTGGTCGCTTAAGGAGCGAATCGGAAGCAGGCGTGCCAACGCGTAGCGCATTCAGATGGGTTAGGTCAACGACGCGGTTGGGCTGTGGTTTCGGTTACGGCACAGTGCCTGCGAGCGGGCATGGTGTGGGCGGATGCGGTGGCTCCCGATTGGCTCCATTAAGCGAGCCCCTGGGCCAACCTGCTGAAACTGGGACGCTTGCTATCGCTTCAAATCCGCTGCGTAAACGCTAAATCCTCTATATTCAATCTAGGCCCAGCTTCCCGAGCTGGACGTCGCGGGTTCGAGTCCGGTCTCCCGCTCCATAGAATCAATGGGCTTTACGGCTCTCCGCCGGCTCTCCGCCAGCAACGGGGCAGACCCCAATTCCGGACCTTTCTATAGAACATAGCACCTGCACGCATTGCCGGTTGTTTTGCGATTGGTCGGGGCGGCGAGATTCGAACTCACGACCTTCTGCGCCCAAGGCAGACGCGCTACCAGGCTGCGCTACGCCCCGACTTCCGATGGGTGTTGCTCCCATCCTAGCATTGTCCGATGATGGGCCGGGTCTGCTCTGCCTTAGTACTTCAGACCGTAGCCGATCTTGAACAATACGTCAGCCGTCGTGCCGGTGCCGAGGGGGAGTTGATCCATCGACTTGGGCCACGAAAAGCTCAGCTTGCCAGTGGGTTTGTAGTCACCGAAGAGGACGTCGCTCACACCCTGGCCTTCCGTGCCGGGCAGCCAGGCGGCGACGATGGCATCGGCCTTGCCAACGACATCGCCGAGGATCAGCGGGCGGCCGGAGACGACTACAACGACCACCGGGATGCCGGCCTTCTTCACATTGTTGATTGCTTCGATATCTTCGGGGGCGAGGGCCAGGCTGGCGCGGTCACCCGTCATTTCAGCGTAGGGCTTCTCGCCGATGACGACGACTCCCACGCTAGCGCCTTCCGCGCCCGTGCCATCCCTCGAAAAGGTGACGTTGCCCTTGGCGGCGGACTTCAACGCCGCCAGAATGGTGGTGCCGCCCGTAGTCATCGCGTTGCCGCTGATACCCTGCCAGTCGATCGTCCAGCCGCCGTTCTGATTGCCGATGTCGTCCGCGTTCTTGCCCGCGACATGAATGCGCTTGGCGGTCCTGGCCAGCGGCAGGGTCTTGTTGTCGTTCTTCAGCAGCACGAGGGACTCGCGTACGGCCTGCCGGGCGACGGCGCGGTGCTCAACAGAGCCGAAGCTCTTCCAAAGGGAGCGGTCCGCCAGTTGGGATCGGCTCTTGTCCATCAGACCCATGGCGAACTTGACGCGGAGGATGCGCGTAACCGCATCGTCGATGCGGGCCATGGGCACTACGCCTTCCTTCACCAGCTCTTTCAGGTTCCTGATGTATTCGCGGTACTTGCCGGTGACCATCACCATGTCCATGCCGGCGTTGATGGAGATGCCGATGGCCTTCTTGAAATCCTTGTCGATCTGGTCCAGGGCGTTGTAGTCAGAGATGAGGAAGCCTTCAAATCCCAACTCCTTCTTCAGGATGCCCGTCATCAGTTGCTCGCTGGCGGAGACCTTCACGCCGTTCCAACTGCTGTAGGAGGGCATGACGGTGGCGACGCCTGCGGAGACCGTGGTGAGATAGCCCTGGAGGTGAAGGCGGCGGAGCGTGGCTTCGTCCACACGGGTGTCGCCCTGATCCAGCGGCGACTTGCCGCCCATGCCCGTACCCAGCGTGGTACCGCCGTCGCCGACGTAGTGCTTGGCGCACGCCAGCACGCTGAACGGGTTGCTCAGGTCAGCGGTCTGGAGGCCGCGCACGGCAGCCTCGCCCAGCGTCTTGACGATCTGTGGATCCTGGGAGAAGCCCTCGTAGGTGCGGCCCCAGCGGATGTCCTGCGGAACGGCGACGCAGGGCGCGAAGGTCCATTGAATGCCTGTGGCGCGGACTTCGACCGCGGTGATCCGGGCGATCTTTTCCACCAGCGCCGGGTTGCGCGTGCAGCCCAGGCCGATGTTGTGGGGGAAGACGACCGCGCCGATCACGTTGTTGTGGCCGTGCAGAGCATCCACGCCATACAACAGCGGGATGGCCAGGCGCGACTGCATTGCGCGCTTCTGATAGCCGTCATAGAGGTTGGTCCAGGCCTCCAGGGTGTTGCCTGCCTTGGGGTCCGAGCCACCACCACTCAGGACAGAGCCGAGGAACAGGTTTTCAATATCAGCCACATCCTTGAGCGACTCCTGGTCCGGCTGGGTCATCTGGCCGACCTTCTCCTCCAGCGTCATTTTGGCCAGCAGTTGCTTGACCTGCGGGTCAAAGGAAGAGAGTTTCTTTGGCTTCAGCGGGGCAGCCGCGAGCATCGAAATCACGAGGCAGGTCAGGGCGGCGAGGGGCAGGATCCGGGACGGCTTCATTTTGGGGACTCCGGGAGACACGTCTAGCTTATCAAGGATAAACAGGCCGTTTGCGGCAATGCCGCAGGATGCATCCGGGCTCAGTGCCCGTCATGAAATACCATTCCACCCGCTTGCTCACGCGAGCGGCTCGGAATCGGGTTCTGAGCCGCGCGCGTGCCGAGCTGGCAAGGCTATTTCATGACGGACCCTAAGGCAGGGGCGTCTCACGCTCCAGCAGATGGAGGTAGTTGCCTTCGGGATCGGTGAAGAAGACCACCTTGTTGCCTTTGGCCGCCAGGGGCTCGCTGACGAACTGCACGCCTTTCGCCTTCAACCCGGCATAGACCGCGTCAAAGTCCGTCACAGTCAGCGCCAGGTGGCGCAGGCCGGGCGTCTTCAACGTGGCGCCGGCGCGGACGCCTTCCGACGGGATGATCTCGATCATTGAGCCGTCTGGCGCCTTGATGAAAAAGGCGGTGGAGCCCCGGTAGTTGATCACGAAACCGAGCGTGTCGACATACCATTCGGCCAATGCGGCCGGATCGGGCGAGGCTATGGCGGAGTGTTCAATACCACGGATCATGGGCGAATTCCTTCCTTATACGACGTAGGGCTTGCGGTAGTCGCGGGTGAGCAGTTTGGAGGCCTCGGCGTCTCCGGTGTAGACGCGCTTGGCGCCATCCCAGTTGAGCTTGCGGCCGGCGCGGTAGCTGTTATTGGCGAAGTGGCAGAGACCGGCGGAAAGGGCTCCGATTTCAATCTCCGCATTGAGTTCCTTGTAGTTGCGGCTGCGGCAGGCGGCCAGGAAGTTCTCCATGTGGCGCTTGGTGCCGTCGCCGCCGCGCTCGGCTTTCTCGTCCATGGTCTTCTCGCTCTTCTCGCCTTTGAAGACCTGGAAGCTGTCGCCGCCGATCCACATCCAGCCTTCGCTGCCGTAGAAGAGGTTGCCGACGGGATAGGTGCCGACGGGCTGGCCCGCCTCGGGGCCGGTGAGCAGGCCGCGCACCTCAAACATGATCTGTTTGGCGCCGTAGTCGAGCGTGGCCATCTGCGTGTTGGGCGTCTCCTGATCGTCATCATAGAGATACTTGCCGCCAGTGGAGACCACGGACTTGGGCCACGTCAACTCGCCCAGGCCCCAGCGTGCGATGTCCATCTCGTGCACGCCCTGGTTGCCGATGTCGCCGTTGCCGGTGTCCCAGAACCAGTGCCAGTTGTAAGCGAAGCGGTTCCGGGTGAACGGCCGCATGGGGGCGGGGCCGAGGAAGAGATCCCAGTTGATGCCGGCGGGGACAGGCTCGGCCGGGGTCTTCCCGATGCTCTTACGGCGCTTGAAGCAGAGCGCCTTCGCCATGTAGAGATCGCCGATGACGCCCTCCTTGAGGAGTTGAATGGCCTTCATCTTGAAGGGCGTGCTGCGGCTCTGCGAGCCGATCTGGACCATTCGTTTGGTGCTGCGCGCCACTTCCACCATGCGGAAGCTCTCGTGGACGTTGTGGCTGGCGGGCTTTTCGCAGTAGACGTCCTTGCCGGCCTGGCAGGCCCAGATGGTGGTCAGCGCGTGCCAGTGGTTGGGGGTGGCGATGGAGACGGCGTCCACGTTTTTGTCGGCGAACAGCTTGCGCATGTCGTCGTATTCGGCTGCCTTGCCGGTGCCGAGCTTGGCAACCTTGGCTTGCGCCTTTTCGCGGGCGGCCTGGTTGACGTCGCACAGAGCGGCCAGGCGGGCATCGGCAATGGTGCCGTAGAAATCGAGGTGGTTATTGCCCCGGCCGCCGATTCCGATCAAACCTACGTTGATCTTGTCGTTGGCGCCCATGACGCGGGTGGCAGAGAGCGCCATGGCAGCTCCCTGAAAGAAATGACGGCGGCTCAGATGGCTCATACTGCTGGCCAACATATCACGTCCGCCACCTCACGCCAAGCTCCAGCACCTTGCGGCCATATTCCACTCCGCGTTCGACGTGGTCTTTCTGCTGGAACTGCACAGCGGCCAGGAAGTGCTCCGGCACGGCCTTGCCTTGCAGGTCCTCAATCACCATATGGCCTTCAAAGGGGCGGCCGGAGCGGGCCAGCGCCAGGAACTTGGCCAGATCGCCGGCACGCATCTCGGGGTAGCTTTTCCAGAAGCCCGGTTCCAGGTAGGGGAGCACCTGCGGCGGGCGGCCCGTGATGGGCTTAATGAAGACGTTGACCTGCGGGCAAAGGACTTGCGCACGGGCCAGCAACGCCGGGAAATCGATGATGCCTTCCCCCATCGGCACCCATTGCACGGCTACGCCGCGCGGGTGCTCATAGACGACGGAGTCGCGCAGGTGCAGCGTGCAGATGTGGGGCGCCAGCGTCTCCAGCGTGGTCAGCGGATGCTCCAGCACGAAGACGGGGTTGCCCGTGTCCATGTAGACGCCGGCAAACTCCTTGCCGGCGGCCTCCACCACCTGGCGGAGTTCCCAGGCGAGCAGATCCTTGTGGACCTCGATGATGATCTTCAGGCCCGCATCCATGGCGCGTGAGCGGACGGCCTTCAGCAGCCGGATGGTGGTCTCCATGTGTTGCTCAATGGGGCCCGGAGGCAGCGCGGCCCGCTCGCTGGCGATGACGCCGCGGACGAACGGGGAGCCCATGGCCTTGGCGCGGTCTATGTTCCTGTTCAGCGTGGCGACGCTCTGGGAGAAGTCAGCGGCGGTCTTGGGGAGGATGCCGCCGCCGCCGGTTTCCAGCTTCAGGCCGAGACGCGCCGCCTGGTCCTTGACGTCGATCCAATGCGCGGGGTCCTGGGCCTTGGGGTCGAGGGAGTCCTGGAGAAAGATGGCGTCCAGCTTGAGGCTGGCGGCAAACTCCAGCAGGCGGGCGTCGTTCCAGCGCAACGCGCGCAGGCAATACGTGTTAAAGCCGAGAGGGAATGGGCGAGGGGCAGAATTCATGAAGCCAAAGGTTCCTGTTCCGAGTCTAACGAACAACTGTCCCAGTTCTCGGGACGGCTATCACGTGGGGGCCAATCTTATGATCAGAGTTGGATTGTGTGCGTTATTGTTGAGTTCCGCGGTGTGGGCCGCCAGCACCGGGCCCGTGCCCGAAGTGGCCGGCGTACCGGGCGAGGACAACTGCACACAGTGCCACGGCACCACCGTCAATACGGGAGGCGGCAAACTGACGGTGTCTCTCGTGGATGCGTCCACCTGGACGCCAGGCCAGCAGGTCCGGCTGCGGATCACGCTGGCTGACCCGACGGCACGGCGCTGGGGATTTCAGATCACGGCGCGCAGTGCCACCGTGCCCACCACCAATGCCGGGGTGTTTGCCCTGGCCGACGCCACCACAACGCGGCGTGTGACGGGCTTCGGCGGGGCGGAGTACATCTCGCATAACTCCGTGGGTACCCGCCCGGGCACGGCCGACTCGTCGTCCTGGGAAGTGCTGTGGACGCCGCCGGCCAGCGCCGCCTTCGGCGCGGTGACGTTTTATGCGGCCGGCAACGCGGCCAACAACGACGGGCAGAACGATGCGGAAGACAAGATATATACGGCGTCCCTTACGATCAACCCGGCCGGCGACACGCCAGCCGCCACCTACGCGCTTTCCCAGTTGGCGTTCGGCGGAGGCTGGTACACGGCGGTTTACCTGACCAATGCGAACGCCGCCGCCACCAGCGCAACGCTGAACTACATCGCCGCCGATGGCAAACCGCTGAACATCCCCAACGTGGGCACCTCCACAACGTTGAACCTCGGCCCCAAAGCGACCGGGCTTGTCGAGGCGGCTGATCTGGGCCCGCTGACGCAGGGCTGGATTGAAGTGAAACTGCCGGAGGGCGTCACCGGCTACGGCGTGTTCCGGCAAACCGTGCAGGGCCGCCCGCAGGAGGCGGTGGTGCCGCTGGCCAACACCGTGTCCACCACGGGCACGTTCATTTTCGACGAGACGAACTATCTGACGGCTGCTGCGTTTGTCAACGCCGGCAGTGGCGACGCCAACGTCACCGTGACGGCACGGGACGACGCCGGCGCCACCATCGGGACCAATAGCTTCACGATGGGGTCCAAGGTCCGCTCGGCGGTGGTGCTGCAATCACTCGGCGGCCTGGAGACGATGAAGGGCAAACGCGGGACTGTGGAATTCTCGTCTTCGGCGCCCATCACGCTTCTCGGTTTGCGCTTCAACGGGGAAGCGTTTACGTCCATTCCCGCCGTTCAGAAGTAAGCGTCCGGGCCGGGATATTTGTTCCGGCATTACGCCTCGGTTGTCAGAAGGAATACTA
>JBBQLF010000254.1:0-6794 GCA_038327695.1 Bryobacterales bacterium | reverse complement strand
GCCGGCCTGGTTGGCGGCCGGATAGTAGCCGAGGATGTTTTTGGCATAGGTGCCGAGCAGGGCGGAGGGGACGGCGTTGCCGGGGAAGAGGTCGCGGATGTAGCGGGTGGTGCCGGCGGGGCGGTTGGGGTCGAGTTGTGTGGTGCGGGGATCGTAGATGCGGATGAGGTTCCCGTTGGCTTCGAGCGATCGGGAGAAATCGCCGCGGCGCTCGAGGTCCGATGGCACGGTGCCGGTATAGGCGTTCAAGCTGCGTTCGCGGAGGCCTTCGTAGGCGAAGAAGAAGAAGCTGCGGCTGTGGCCGTTATAGAGCTTGGGGATGGCGATGGGGCCACCGATGGTTCCGCCGAACTGGTTGCGGCGGAAGTTGCGGCGGGGCTGGCCGGCGCGATTGGCATTGAAGCCGTTGGAGTCCAGGACGGAGTTGCGCAGGAACTCGTGGGCGGAGCCGTGGAGTTGGTTGGTGCCGCTTTTGATGGCAAAGCTGATCAGGCCGCCGCCAGTGCGCCCGAACTCCGGGGCATAGGGGCTGGTGTTGACCTTAAACTCCTGCACGGCATCCACCTGCGGAATGGCCGACACCTGATTGTTGTAGGTGCCGGTGTTGGCCGCGCCGTCGATGAGGATCTCATTGGTGCCGCCGCGGCCGCCGTTGATGCGGAAGTTATTGGTGGTGGATTGGCTGGCGGTGTTGTCGCCGGCGAGGCGTCCGGTGGTGACGCCGGGGGTGAGGTTCAGAAGGAAGAGGGGATTGCGGGTATTGAGCGGGATGGACTGGACGAACTGGTTCTCCACCACCGTGCCGCGATCGGCGCGACTGGTGACGAGCAGGGGCGCGTCCTCACTGATGGTGATGGACTCTTTGAGGTCGCCGGGCTGCAACATGATTGGGATGACGCGCTGCTGGCCGATTTCGAGGACGATGCTATCGACGCGCGATTCCTTGAATCCGGCCGCAGTCGCTGTGAGCGAGTATTCCCCTGGGGACAGTGGCGGCAGGCCGTAGTAGCCTTCGGCGTTGGTGGTGGTCTGATTGACGATGTTGGTCCGCGTGTTGGTGATCTTCACGGTAGCGCCTGGCACCACTGCCTGGGATGAGTCACTGACGCGGCCGGAAACGACGGCGTTCTGGGCGGAGAGTGGGAACAGTGCGAGGGAGAAGAGAAGACAGGCGAGCTTAGACATGGAGCCTCCAAATGAAAAGCGCCGTAACCATAATGTAGCCCGAATGTAACATAGACTAGCCTGCGGTGCTCCGCTACTGGCCGCCGGCGGAATCGCGCCTGGGCTTGCTGCCGGCCTTGATTGGGATGACGTGGCGGTGGGGGGGCGGTGAGCTGGTTGAGTGGGAGCATCGCGCTGGCGGCGCGGGTCGTGTGGCCGCCGGAGTTGGTCCGGTAGAGCAAGCCGGGGGATTCCATTCAGAGTGGGAGGCGGTGGAGGGTGTAGAGGGCCGCGGGGATGAGGGGGTAGCAGAGCCAGCCGGGCAAGAGGTTAGTCCTCCGAACTGCTGCTGACCTTCAGCACGGACAGGAACGCCTCCTGCGGGATATCCACCTTGCCTACGCGCTTCATGCGGCGCTTGCCTTCCTTCTGTTTTTCCAGGAGTTTGCGCTTGCGGGAGATGTCGCCGCCGTAGCATTTGGCGATGACGTTTTTGCGGAGGGCGGCGATGGACTCGCGGGCGATGATCTTGGCGCCGATGGCGGCTTGGAGGGCCACCTCAAACTGCTGGCGGGGGATGAGCTTGCGGAGCCGCTCGATCAGCGCCTTGCCGCGCTCGTAAGCTAACTCCTTGTGGACAATGATGGAGAGCGCGTCCACGGGCTCGCCGGCCACCAGTACGTCCATTTTGACCATGGGCGAGGCGCGCGTGCCGTCGAGGTGATAGTCCAAGGAAGCGTAGCCGCGGGAGGCGGATTTCAGGCGGTCATAGAAGTCCATGACCACTTCGTTCAGCGGCATCTCGTAGACCAGCATCACGCGGCCGCCGCCGAGGTGCTCAAACTTGCGCTGGTTGCCGCGCTTCTCTTCCAGCAGCTTCAGGATCTCGCCCAGGAAGTCCTCACGGGTAATGACCGTGGCCTCAATGATGGGCTCTTCGATTTTGACGATCTCGCTGGGGTTGGGCCACTTGCTGGGGTTTTCTACTGTCACCACTTGCCCGTTGCCGAGCGTGACCAGATAGCGGACGCTGGGCGCGGTGGTGATCAGATCAATCTCAAACTCGCGCTCCAGCCGCTCCTGGATGATCTCCAGGTGGAGCAACCCGAGGAAGCCGCAGCGGAAGCCGAAGCCGAGAGCGACGGAGTTTTCCGGCTCGAAATTGAAGGCCGAATCGTTGAGGCGGAGCTTCTCCAGCGCGTCGCGCAGCACGCCGTGCTCATGGCTTTCCACCGGATAGAGGCCGGCGAAGACCATCGGCTTCAGCTCTTCAAAGCCGGGCAGCGGTTCGGTGATGAGATTGGCCGCGTCGTAGATGGTGTCGCCGATCTTGGCGTCGGAGACGGTCTTGATGTTGGCGAACAGGAACCCGACCTCGCCGGCGGAGAGTTGCTCGCAGGGCACAGGCTTGGGCGATTGGTAGCCGAGGCCGTCCACTTCATAGGTGCTCTCGGTGGTCCACAGGCGGATCTTCTGGCCCTTGTGCACCGTGCCGTCGATGATGCGGGTGAGGATGATGACGCCGCGGTAGGGGTCAAACCAGGAGTCAAAGATCAGCGCACGGAGCGGCGCGGTGGGGTCGCCCTTGGGCTGCGGGACGTACTTGATGACGGACTCGCAGATCTCGTGGATGCCAACGCCGGTTTTGGCGCTGGCCATCACGGCGTTGGATGTATCCAGCCCAATCAGGTTTTCGATCTGCTCCATGACGCGTTCGGGCTCGGCCGAGGGCAGGTCGATCTTGTTGATCACCGGGATCAACTCCAGGTTGTGGTGAATGGCGAGGTAGGTGTTGGCGAGTGTCTGCGCCTCCACACCCTGGCTGGCGTCGACGACGAGCAACGCGCCCTCGCACGCCTGGAGGCTGCGGGAAACCTCATAGGTAAAATCCACATGGCCGGGGGTGTCGATGAGATTCAGCTGGTAGACTTGGCCGTCGTCGGCGTGATAGTCCAGCCGCACGGCGTGGGCCTTGATGGTGATGCCGCGCTCGCGCTCCAGGTCCATGGAGTCCAGAACCTGCGCCATCATTTCCCGCTGCGAGAGAGCCCCCGTGTACTCCAGGAGACGGTCCGCGAGCGTCGATTTACCATGATCGATGTGCGCAATGATCGAGAAGTTCCGAATGTGGGAGGGGTCCATGCTGTAAAATGAGGGAGTCCACTCATTATCCCATATGTCGCACAAAGTCTTCGAAGGACAACTTGAGGCAAAGGGCCTGCGGTTTTCGCTGGTGGTGAGCCGTTTTAACAGCTTCATCACCGAACGGCTCCTGAGCGGCGCGCTCGATGCCCTGAAGAGGGCGGGTGTGCCGGACTCAGACATCGAGATCGTCAAAGTGCCGGGATCGTGGGAGATGCCGGTAGTGGTGGCGGAAATAGCCCGCCAGAAGCGGCACGACGGCATCATCTGCCTGGGCGCGGTCATTCGCGGCGAAACGCCGCACTTTGACTACGTGGCGGGTGAATCGGCCAAGGGGCTGGCCCAGGTTTCTCTGTCCACTGGAGTGCCCATCGCCTTCGCTGTCCTGACCACCAACACGCTGGAACAGGCCATTGACCGTGCCGGCGCCAAAGGCGGCAACAAGGGTTTTGAGGCGGCCATGACGGCCATCGAGATGGCGAACCTGCTGCGCTGCCTGCGCGGCCAGAGTTAACCCCAGCGCCATGCCAACGCGACGCAAGTCCCGTCAAAAGGCCGTTCAGATTCTCTTCGCCTGGGACTCGCGCAAGGTCTCCATCG
Source organism: Bryobacterales bacterium (assembly GCA_038327695.1). GTDB lineage: Bacteria > Acidobacteriota > Terriglobia > Bryobacterales > Bryobacteraceae > Paludibaculum. The sequence continues at coordinate 2,888 of JBBQLF010000254.1, read as the reverse complement.
AGGAGGCCATTGAAGCCTTCTACGCCTCCCTGTATTCGGCCGAGGGCGAGGAAGAGACAGGTGAGGAGACCGAGCTGGAACCGGAACACGACGAGTTCACGGAACTGCTGGCCCGCGGCACCGCCGCCCAGGTGGCGGAGTTGGACAGCTACATCGGCCAGCGGGCCGAGCACTGGCGCCTGGAGCGAATGCCTGTAGTGGACCGCAACATACTACGAATGGCGATTTTCGAGATGAAGGCGACCGACACTCCGCCGGTGGTGGTCATCGACGAGGCTCTGGAACTGGCCCGGCGCTATTCGGAAGAGGAAGCAGTGCCTTTTGTGAATGGAGTTCTAGACGCGATCCGGAAGATGATTGCCGGTCAAGCAGCCTCGGGCTGAACGCGCTACCTCGGCGCTCACGAGAAATGACCCACGTCTGCTCATTTAGAGTGGCCCACGCCGAAAAGAGGTTCTGCCCCGTGGCGTGGCGCGGGGCTGGCGACATCATCGGCGCCGCTGGCGCGTAAGTCTCTTGTTTCCAGTAATCAGTTTGAGTGGCATTATGATCCGCGGCGAATGCCGCGTGGCGCGGCCAGCCGAAACGCCCTGTGGGGCAGCGGCCTGAGTGGGTCAGTTTTGGCGAGCAGAGGTGGGCCGTTTGTCGCGAGCGCCGAAGACGCGCTATTTCCCAATACAGAACGTGGCAAAGATGTGGTTGAGGATATCATCGGCCGTGGTGGCGCCGGTCAAGACATCCAGGGGCTGAAGCGCCGCATAGCAGTCCAGCAGGAGCATTTCGTGGGGCAGGCCGGCGTCATTGGCCTGCGTGGCGCGCTGCAGCGCCTCGATAGACTCCCGTAACAGCGATTCATGACGCAGGCTGGTGATGAGGCCCGATTGCGGTGCGCTCAGCCCGTCCGGGGCGATCAGCGCCAGAATGCGGCGGCCCAATTCCGGCAGGCCGTTCCCGGTGGCGGCCGAGGTGGCGAGGAGCGGCACCTCGGTTTGGCACAGGCAGGGCAGGTCCGCCTTGCTGCCGACGGCCAGGTACAAGCCCTGGGCCGCGGCGCGGGCGAGCAGAGCCAGATCGCCGGGCGAAAGCGGTTGGCTCAAATCAACTACGACAAGAGTAATGTCGGCGTCGGCCATGGCCTGGCGGCTGCGGTCGATGCCCAGGCGCTCGACGAAGTCGGCGCTCTCCCGGATGCCCGCCGTATCCACCAGCCGGACGGGAATACCGTCGAGCGAGAAGGTTTCGGAAACGGTGTCGCGGGTGGTGCCGGGAATGTGGGTGACGATGGCGCGGTCCTGCTGGAGCAGGGCGTTGAACAGGCTGCTCTTGCCGACGTTAGGACGGCCCACGATAGCCAGTGTGATGCCGTTATGGATGAGCTTACCGAAACGGAATGTATCGGCCAGGCGAGTGAGTGATGCCGCGATGGGGCGGATGCGGCCTGCAATTGCGTCATCTGTAGCAAATGAGACATCATCCTCGGCAAAGTCGATGCCGGCCTCCAGGAGTGCAATCAACTCGACCAGTTGCGCTTTGGCGGGCGCCAGGGCGCGGGAGACGGAGCCTTCGAGCTGCTGGGCTGCCACGCGCGCCTGGTGGAGCGTGGTGGCGGCGATGAGGTCCTGGACGGCCTCAGCCTGGGGCAGGTCGATGCGGCCGTTCAGATAGGCACGCAGCGTGAATTCGCCGGGGTTGGCGGGCCGGGCGTGGGCGCGCAGGGCGCGGTCTAGGCAATGGCGCAGCACGACGGGCGAGCCGTGGCAGGAGATTTCCACGACATCTTCGGCGGTATAGGACCGCGGGGCGGCAAACCAGGTGGCGACCACCTGATCCACGGTGGCTCCGCCATCGTCGAGAAGTTCGGCGACGATGGCGAGGCGGGGCTGCCATTCCGCGCCCTGGCTGAGGCGCAGCATGGACGAGGCGATGTCCCTGGCCTGGGGGCCGGAGATGCGCACGACGCCCAGGCCGCCGGCGCCGGGCGGCGTGGCGATGGCAACGATAGTATCGTCAGTGGGCACGAACGGGCCGGGTGTTAGCGGCGGCCGCGGCCGCGGTCTCCACCGCCGCTGCCACGATCACCACCCGGGCCGCGGCGGGGGCCGCGTCCGCGATCTCCGCCGCCGGGAGCACCCCGGCCACGGTCACCGCCGCGCCCGCGGTCGCCAAAGCCGCCGGGCCCGTCGCGGCGCGGAGGCATCGCGGGTTGGGGCGGATCGGGCAGGGAAGCCATGCCGGCGGGATAGATGACGACGTGGCGGAACGGACCGGTACCGGCGCTTTCGCTGCGCAGGTCGTCCTGATCCCGCATCGCCAGATGGATGAGGCGGCGCTCGCGGCTGCTCATCGGGCTGAAGCGGAAGGGCGTTTTGGTTTCCCGGACCCTTTCGGCCACAGTGAGCGCGCCGACGCGCAGTTCCTCCTGCCGCAGCAGGCGGAAGTCATTGGCGTCAAAGCACAGCAGCGCGTGCTCATCCGGGGCCATATCCAGAACTTCCTGAGTGAGCTGTTCCAGGGCAAGGAGAGCCTCACCCTTGTTGTTCATCAGAAATTCGAGATCAGGTCCAGCGAACTTGACGACGAGGGAGGGCTTTTCGAAGTAGCTGCCCGCCTCCTCGCCATCGAGGACTTCATACTCGACGTCGAAGTCCACGGAATCGAGGACTGCGTCAAGAAAATCGGCGACGTCGTCGCCCACCGTTTCGACTGTATATATCCGGTTACTCATCGGCCGAACCGTCTCTGCTTCCTATTTCTTTTTCGAAATCGATGTCTTGGCGAGGGCCGGCTTGGCAGCGTACTTGTTGAAGAAGTACTGTTGCACAATACCAACCACGTTACCAGTGAGCCAGTATAACACCAGGCCGCTGGACGCGCCGTAGAACATGACG
>JBBQLF010000253.1:0-6831 GCA_038327695.1 Bryobacterales bacterium | reverse complement strand
GCCCGGCCCAGTGCCAACTGGGCCGGCAATGTCCGCTGATACAGACGAAGGAGGCCGCCGTGAAGAAGACACTTGGTCTTGTTTTGATTGCTTTGGGCTTGGTGGGTCTAGTATGGGGCGGGTTCACGTACACGACTAATGAAAAGGTTGTGGACATAGGACCGATTCACGCCACTCGCGAGAAGACCCACAATGTGCCGCTGACGCCGATTGCGGGCGCGGTGGCGCTGATCGGCGGAATTGTGCTTCTCGTGGCAGGCAAGCCGGATTAAGATCCCACTCCGCCGAGAACTGACGTTGGGAAAGAAGGAAGGCTCAGAATGTTGATACTACTAATCATCTTGTTGTTGGTTTTGGGTGGCGGCGGCGGTTACTACGGCCATAGCCGTTGGGGTTATGGCGGCGGCGCCGGCATCGGCTTGGGCACCATTCTGTTGGTGCTGCTCCTCGCCTACATGCTGGGCCTCTTTCGCTAGAACTGCGCCCACGCACGGACGATCACTTTTGCGGAAGGGCCCAGCTGCCGCCGAACGCTACCGGCAATGGGTCAATGAACTGCGTGACGAGCAACAGGAATCTGGGCTTGCCCAGACGAAACATCGAAAACAACGGTCAGGAGAAACCAAATGAACACCGACATACTCGAAGGCAACTGGAAGCAGTTTAAGGGCAATATGCAGGAGAAGTGGGGCAAGCTGACGGACGACGATCTGGACAAGGCCGCCGGGTGCCGCGAGCAGGTCGCCGGCAAGCTCCAGGAACACTACGGGATCGCCAAGGACGAGGCCGAGCGTCAGATCAAGGATTTCGAAGACAGCCACAAGGCCAGCTACAGTTCGCGCTTCCCCAAATAGCGCGTCCACTGAGGAGCAGTCCGCCGCAGCCACCTTCGCGATGGCAAGTCCCATCGCGAAGGTGGCTGCGGCTGCGTCAGATCTCCTTGCGGCTAATGCCGAGCTTCCGCATTATGGCGTTCAGCGTGGTCCGGTGCAATCCGAGCCGTGTGGCGGCCTGAGTGACAACGCCATCGCACTCCCGCAGTACCCGCAGGATGTGCTCGCGTTCTACCTGCTCCAGCGTGGCGCTGGCGGCGGCTTCCGTTGCGTCCAGCCGTATTTCGGAGAGCGGGGCGCGCAGGCTGGATCCACTGGAGAGAATGACGGACCGCTCAATGAAGTTCTCCAACTCCCGCACATTGCCCGGCCAAGTCCAGCTTGTCAGCGCACGCATTGTCTCGGTCGGGATCTTGTCAATCTGCCTGCCCATCTTTTCGGAGTACTTTCTGGTGAAGTGCCGTGCCAGAATCGGGATGTCTTCCGGGTGCTCGCGCAACGGAGCGGTCGTAATCGGGAAGACCTTCAACCGGTAGTAGAGGTCACTGCGGAACAGTTTATCCCCCATCATCTGGGTGAGGTTCCGGTTGGTTGCCGCCACCAGCCGGACGTCAATGGGAATCGTCTTGGTGCCGCCCAATCGCTCAAACGCCTTGTCCTGCAAGGCCCGGAGTAATTTCGGCTGTAGCTCCAACGGAATATCGCCCACCTCATCCAGGAACAGCGTCCCCCGGTGAGCCATCTCGAAACGGCCGATCTTCTGAGACAAGGCGCCGGTGAAAGCGCCTCTCTCATAGCCAAACAATTCGCTTTCCAGAAGCCCGGTCGGAATGGCAGCACAGTTCAACGTGATGAACGGGAGGTTCTCACGAGGACTCAACCTGTGGATGGCACGCGCCACCAACTCCTTGCCGGTGCCGGTTTCTCCCAGAATCAGGACGTTCGCATCGGTGGGAGCAACCAATTCCACTTGCCGCTGGACGCGCCGCAGTGCCGCGCTATTGCCGACAATCTCGCCGAAGTCCTGGGTGAGCGCAACCTCTTCTTCGTCGACACTCTCCACCCGGTCCCGTTCCCGCAGGTCCTGGACCAGCGTGATCCACCGGAAGGGCGAGAGTTTCAGCACCGCCGTGGCAACCAGCACTGGGACCCTGGTGCCATCCTTCCGCACCAATTCCTTCTCAAACGGCGTGCATGCCCCGCACCGGAGACCCTCCTCATGTGCCAGTTCATCCAGCGGAGCGTATTCCGGCGGAGTCAATTCCGGCCAGTTCAGCCGGCCCTCCTGGAGATCCTCGCGCGTGTAGCCGACGAGCTCGAGGAACGCATCATTGACATCGGGCACGCGGTCAAACTCGCCCGACACGACGCCCGCGACGGTCGATTGCAGCGGAATGGGACGAAGGTGCGCGCGGCTGCGCCGCAACTTCTCGTCCCGCTGGTGACGGTCGCTGAAGTCCCGCACCACTCTGGCGAAGCCCTGCAGCTCTCCGTTCTCATTCTTAAGCGCCATCGTGATGGCATTGGCCCAGAAGCGCGATCCGCCCTTTCGGGCCTGCCAGCCTTCCGTCCCCGTATGACCGTCGGCCGCGGCCCGCTTGAACTCCTCCTTCAGTCTGGCCCGGAGAGCGTCGTCACCAGGATAGAGAAGCGACACATGCTGGTCAATCGCTTCCTCCGCCTGATAGCTGTAAATGCGCGCCGCGCCGGAATACCAGGCGGCAATGCAGCCCTCCACGTCCAACAGGTAGAGCGCGTAATCCTGCACCCATAACGGAATCGGTTCGTCTTCCACCGCTCCGGCGCCACCCAGTCCCGCGGCTGTCTTGTCGTGCAGAACCAGGACATGGCGCACCGGCAACACGTTGCCCTTGGCGATGTATTCCACGTCCCGCACGGTCCCAGCGGGAGTGACTAGACGAAGCGTACCTTCCAATTCCCCCTGCTTCCCGAGGGTCTTTAAGAGCTGCGAGATCTCGGGCTTCAGACCTGGCGGTACGAAGTCACCGACGGGGCGGCCGATGATCTCCTCCCTGGGAACCCCGAGGAGTTTGCCCACACCACTGCTGGCGTCCAGCGAGTTGCCGTCTTCGTCGGCCACAAGGATGGGCGCGGACGGGTGAAAGACGATCGCCCGGAATAGGAGTTCCAGCTCTCTTGGGCCATTTTCAATGAGCCAGCGAGCGCCTGAGGAGTCCGAGCCGGACCTGTCCACCCCCATGTGTTCCTTTCTTACCCAAACCGCAACGCGAACGACCATGTGAGCGACGGTTTCGGGATGCCCTAATTGTATCCGTTTCTAGAAATTAATGGAAGCTCCCAAATGGCTGCGTAAGTTGATGGTACCACCTGCGCGGAGCGCTGGCGCGCTGGGTGAACGGATCTGGTCAGTCGGTCGTGGAGCGGGAGGGAACGTCGGGAAGGGTGGTTGGACGACTTAACGCGGTTGGCCCCGAGGGGCGGACCCGGTGTCAGGGTGCCCCACCAACTTCCCCCGGCCGGGTGGCGCCTTGAAGGGCGCGGGACCCGGAACGGGGGTTCCTCCAAAACAGGGGTTCAGCCTCAGGGTGAGTCACGGCCAACACCGGCGGGTGGCCTGGAGCCGGCCGGATGAGCGGTCAGTCCGCCCGATTTCGCGACCGCCGCCAGTAGGCGATCGGTCCCAGAAGAAGGCCCACGCCAAACAGCGCCGCCGTCCCTGGTTCGGGTACTTCGCTGCCGCCGCCTGCGCCGCCGCCACCACTGGGGCCGGGGGGGGTGATGATAATATCCTGTGCGCAACCATAGATGGATACGGTATTGGAATCCATCGTCACAGCGCCTGTGCTGGCCAAGGCCCTGCCGCAGTCAATGCTCGCGCCAGTGACCATGGTAATGCTTTCCTGCGCGAGGATATTGCCCGCGAACTGGGTAGTGGAGTCGAGAGTCGCCGAGGTGCCGACCTGCCAAAAGAGGTTCCTGACTGGCAGGCTATTTAGAAAAACGACCTTCGAACCGGGCGCCGTCGTCAACGTGCTCCCAATCTGGAAGACAAAGACAGCGTTCGGGTCGTTTTGGGGGTTGAGTGTGAGCGTGCCGGTCAACTGCGCCGACGAGCCAAATTTGTAGACTCCGGGCGTGAGGGTACGCCCACCTAGATCCAGACCGGTCAAGGTGCCGGTCACCGGTAGTGGGCCGGCGGCAGTGATGTATGCGTTGGTCAAGGCAATCTGCGCGTTCCCCGCATCAGCATCCGCGATGTGGATCACTCCTGGGAGGTGCACGATCCCTGGAGGAAAACCGGTGACTGAGGAGCCCGGTGAGAGGCCCACGCTCCCAAAGATGTTTGTCGTGCCGGTATTGGTCACTGTAGAAAATCCAAGGACGGCAAACGGTTCGGCGTTTCCTAGAACGATGCTACTGCCCTGAGCGCTGAGCGCCCACAACGACAGAATCACCAAATGACCACTGCGTGCTTTCATACTATTTTCCTCCACTGACGGCTGTATTCGACGAAACGTTTCCAGGCTTGGCAGCGCTCAACGATTCGGCGGAATTCTGCGCCATCTGGAGTGTCTGCTTGCATGCCAATCGTGGCAGGAGTATTGTGCCATGTCAATGGCCCAAAGTACTCCGCGGTCCATCCCGGTGAGTCAAGGCACTAAGCAAAAAGGCGGACACGCCGCCGGCGTAAGCGCGGCTTTGCTGCTTGCCGTGGCTGACGGCGAATCCGATATCAACTCATTTGGTCAAGTGACAACGGCGGCGTCGCCTGATAGTCCCACCTGCGCGGAGCGTTGGCGCGCTGGGTGGCCAGATTTGGTCTAATCTGTTGTGGAGTGGGAGGGAACGCCGGGAAGGGGGGTTGGACGACTCAACGCGGCTCGCCCACGGGCAGCCCGGTGTGGCTGAAACACCTGCGCCCCGATTTCCTGCAGAGGATGCCGGGGCGCGACGATGAGCCGGACGGATGACGCGGTTGAAATCGGCGCCAGCGGATTGCCAGACTGCGGCGCCGGGGTTGGGCCGGCGATTACTTCAATCGGCGTTTTGACCGGTTCCTATACACCGCCCAGACGCCCAAGCCCAAACCAAGCGACCATGCCGTCCCCGGTTCCGGGATCTGGACGGCGATGGGCGCTGCGATGTTGGTAAACGTAACAACCGTAGCCGAGAACATGTCGCCTGGCACGATCTCCACGGCGGCGGTGCCGGTTGTCAGGTCGAACCAATCCAGCCGGCTGTCCGGAAAAGTGGACACGCTGAAGAGCGTGGAACCCGCCGACGTGAGTTCAGTGACCAAATTAGTTCCGTCGGGCAGCGCAAAGGGCATCGTACAGGCGCCAACCGGCGCCTCGTACGTGCCGGTTTGGCCTGCGACCGTGAAGAAAGCGGAACCGCTCAGGGCGGTGGGTGGAAGCGAGTCCTTGCAGATCTCGATGTAGCCTGCCAGAGCGGACCGGGAATGGCAAACGACTGCTATCGCACTCCAGATAAACCGGGAAATCATCTTCTTGCCTCCAAGGCGTGAAATCGTTGTAATACGCATCTTGAACTCATGCCATCAGAGCCGGGTTCGCGCGGAGCCTAGGGTGTCTTCACATTGGTGAAGTACACTTCCGTCACACCCACGCCGACGGTCGCGGTGACTGTCCGGCCGGGGAGATTCACGCTATTCTGCCGGTCCGCCGGGACGACGCCAATCGCCGAGACCGAGGTGCCAGGGGAAGCCGGCTCCGTGATCGTGACAACCGTGCCAACCGGCATAATACCAGCCTTTGCGCAGAATCCCGCGGGAACCGCAAGACTGGCGCCGGCCACTGTAAACGTGAACCTGGTGCCGCTCACTATGCCTGTTCCGGCGATCTTACACACCTTCAACATGCCAACTCCACCAGCGGTATTCGTAAAGGAAACCACCGTGGTGTCGGCGCCGATCTTCACCGTGACTGTGCGGCTGGGGAGACTGGCGCTGAGCTGCCTGTCCGCCGGAGACACGCCGATGGCGGACAGCACCGTGCCGGCTGAAGGTGTCTCCGCGATTGTCACTGATGTACCGTTGGGGAAACTCCCGCCCGTCGCGCATGATCCGGCCGGCACCGTCAAATTCGTGCCAGCCACCAGGAAGTTGAACTTCTCACCTGGAGCCACACCAGTTCCGGCAATCTTGCAGATTTGAAGCAGCCCCGTAGTGGGAGCGGTCGTGTTCAGGAAGGTAACCACCGTCGTCGCCCCGGCGTTAACCGTCACGGTGGCGGAGCCCCCAGGTAAATTGCTACTGACCAGCAGGTTGGCCGGCGTAGTGCTCACTGAGACCAGCGTCGTACCGGCCGGCAGGCTTTCAGTGACCACCCTCTGGCCGATTTGCGACACCACCGGCTGGCTGCATGTGCCGACTGGCGCGAGGCCCGCCGGAACCGTAACCAGGGTGGAGGAACCCGAGACACTGAACTTGAAGTCCGTGCCCAGGGTGACACCCGCGCCGGCGGCCTTGCAAATCTGGAGCATGCCCGTGGGAATGGCCGTATTGAGGAACGTGGCAACAGTTTGGCCGCCGGCATTGACCATGATGGAAGCCGTACCCGCGGATAGATTGCTGCTCACCACCATCCCGGCCGGCACAGTGCTCACGTCCGTCAGCACGCTACCTGCCAGGGTTTCAGTGACGAGTGTAGCGCCGCCCGGCACCACCAGAGCCTGACTGCAATTGCCGCCTGGCGCGGCGCCGGCCAGCACGGTGACGTTGGACAACCCGGCAACGGTGAACGTGTACGGCGTGCCTACGCCCACTCCGGATCCGGCGACTTTGCAGATCTGTAAACGCCCAGTGGTCGGAATGACCGGGATGAGCGCGTTCAGGAACGTAACGGTGGTCTGCCCTCCGTCGGTGACGGTGACGGTAGCCGCGCCGCTAGCCAGATTGCTGCTGACCAGTGACCCGATCGGCAAGGAACTCACTGTCGTGAGCGCCGTGCCGCTCGGCACCGTCTCCGTGACGATTGACGGTCCAACCGGCACC
>JBBQLF010000252.1:0-6837 GCA_038327695.1 Bryobacterales bacterium | reverse complement strand
GGTTAAGCATTCGTCACGGCAGCGGCAAAATCGGCAGCGCCACCTCGGCCCGCGAGTTGGCTTCGATCCGCACGGCAGTGCCCGCGCCCTTGTAGAAAGGAACCCACGATGGATCGGCCAGCATCGCCGGATCGGCCCCATCGTCGCCGAGTCCGATCGGGAACGCATACGCCAGATAGTCGCCCGGCATAATGTTCGCCATTCGGAATCGCCCTGGCGCCATTCCACCCAGGCTCACCCTCAACGTCGAGCCGGCCAGCCGCTCCATGGCGGCCGGCACGAGCACCACATAGACGTTTTCCCCAGGGCTGGTCACCCCGCTGAACGCTCCTTCCAGCCGGCCGCCGTCATTGGCCAGCAGCACGCCGATCTGGCGCGGCCCGCCCATGGTCCAGTCGATCCACTCACCCGGCTGCGGCTTGGCTCCGGCCGAGACGGAGCGCAGGTAGATGTTCGGCTGAGTGCTAGTCACTGCCACCCGGTAGCGATCATGGCCCACCAACGGAATCGTGAACGTCCCGTCATCGGCAACCACCACTGGCGAGGCGGCCGCCACTTTGGGCGAAGCCGGCACCAGCGTCACCTGGACCGCGCCCACAGGCAGGGCGCCGCCCTGCAACACCGCCCGCCCCTGGACGGGAAACGGCGCCTCCAGTTGTACCTGCAATCCGGTTGCATGGTTGCCGGCGATCTCCAATATCCGCGACGCCGTGCCAATCGTGGTGCTTCCAACCGCGTAGGCCAGCAACTGATAGCGCCCCGGAGCGACGTCGTTGAAAACGAACTCGCCCGTCTGCGCCGCATAGCGCGCCATCCGCTCCTCGCCCGCGCCTTCCTCCGGCCTCAGCAGCACCTGGCAGTGAGATGGCGCGCCCTCCCCTTCCAGGCCCACTACCTGACCCGACACCTGGAAATACGGGATCAGCATCGGGCCAAAGTCGAACCCGCCCAGTTCCGCGCCCGCCGCCACCGCGATCGTCTGCGCCTTGGAGGCCTCGTAGACGCCCGGATAATACGCCGGAACCACGTAGTGTGCCGGGCCGGCCGGATCGCGGAAGGAGATCGTCATCGGGCCGGCCGGATGCGCTCGCAGCACGTACTGCCCCGCCGGCACGCCGCTGATACGGAACTCGCCCTGCTCGTTGGAAACGCCGGAGGCCACCGTCCGGAATTGCCAGCGCCCATTCAGCCACGCCCGCCGCTGCGCCTCCACGCCCGCCCGCGCCGCCGGCCGGCCATTGGCGTCCGTCACGCGCCCGCTGAGAACCGCCGCCGGCGCCAGCAGATATTGCAGACCACTCTGCTGGCAATTCCTCTCCAGATTTACCATCGTCGCCGAACGCTGCCGCCGAATCGCCGGCGGGCTCAGCAGGCCCACCTTGTGCACGCTCACGTGATAGACCCCGCCCTCCAGCCCTTCGGCACGGAACCGGCCGTTGTCATCGGTGAAGTAGCCAAGCAGCGGCCGCCCCACCGCGCCGGCTTGCCGGAACAACACCCTGGCCCGGGCCACCGCCGCGCCGTTGCCGTCCACCCGCACCGTCCCCTCGGCGCTGCACGGCCCGCTCTGCCCGGCCGCCGTCAGCATCATGGCCCAGGCCAGCGGGCCTCTCATCGCGGGCCCCCTTGCACAGGCACGCTGCCGTCCACCCGCACCGTCCCTTCGGCGCTGCACGGCCCGCTCTGCCCGGCCGCCGTCAGTATCATGGCCCAGGCCAGTAGGCCTCTCATCGCAGGCCCCCTTGCACGGGCAACTTGATCTGAATCGCCTGCGTCGAGCCCGGCGCGAGTTTCACCCGCGTAGAGCGGCTCTCCAGGTCCTCCGGCGGCGCCTGCGAGCCGAACGGCCCTGGCTCGTATCCGAACCCGGCATACACCAGATACTCGCCGGGGCGGATGTCCGTGATCGTAAAGGTGCCGTCCGCCTGAAACCGGCCCGTCACGGCCGCTCGCCCGTCGCGCTGTCCCGCCTCAGCCGGCCAAAGTGAGATCACCGGCCGGCCCGCCAGTACATTCGGATCCGCCGTCTCGGCCCGGCCGGTGAGTGTCGCCGCCCCCGGCCGGAACACCAGCCGCAGCGGCGCCAGGCCGCCTGCCGGAATATCAAGCTCCTGGCTGGTGACATCCTGCCCCCCCACCAGCATCTGGGCCAGATAGGTCCCCGCCGCCGGGATCCCCGTCACATGGACCCACGCCTTCCCTGCCCCGTGAATGGGCATGGCAAACGCGCCGCTCGCGTCCGGCGCAGCTCCGCGCCCGCCAAAGCCCCCTTCCACCTCCAGCACCGAAATGCCGACCTGCGCCCAATCCGGCGTCATCCCGCCGGCCCCCTCCAGCACTGCCGTGCCGTTCACCTGTTGGGCCGGCATCGTCCGCAGCACCACATCGTCCAGGGCTCCACCGCCTACCTGGATCTCGGCCATGGCTACGCCGCGCGGGCCCTGTGCCGACAGGCCGGCCGTCTTGGCCTCCAGAATCCACGTGCCGGCGCGCAGGCCCGGCAGTGAGAACACCCCGTCGCTGAATCGCCTCGGCGATCCACCCAGGTACATCGTTGGACCGCTGCGCACGCGTCTGGCGGTCACCACGAAGTTCGCCAGTCCGACTCCATTGGCGTCCACCGCCCTGCCGCTCACCGGAAACACCGCTTCCCGCAGCAGGCGAATCTCCAGGCCCGTCTCCACCATGCCCCGCCCCACCTCCAGCGTCTGGGCTTGCGCCGGATCGGACACGCCCGGGTAGTAGGTCGTCACGTAAGCGGTCATCCCGCCGCCGGCCGGAAACACGATGTCCCGCGAAGGCAGGTCGTCCACCGAAAGCAGATACCGGCCCGGATCGATACCGGCCATTCTGAAGACGCCCCGGTCATCCGTTGTGGCCACGCCGCCGAAATCGTTCAGTACCGGTCTGCCCCGCACAGACCGCGTCCGGATCAGCCCCACCGATGCGTTGGCCGCCGGATCTCCGTTGTCGTCCAACACACGCCCGCCCAGCACCGCTTGCGGAGCCATGGTGAACTTCAGGTTCCCCAACTCCTGCCCAGGCTCGAGCTTCGGCAGCACGATGGTGCCCGATGGCAGAGTCGGCGAGAACCCCTCCTTTCGCAACCGCACCCGGTACACGCCGGGCTCCAGTTCCGGAATTCGGAAGTGCCCGTTGGAGTCCGAGTAAACGCCGATCGCCGCTGGCGCCGGTTGGCCCGGCTTCCGCTCCCGCACCGGGACCAGTCCGATTTCCACCTGCCGCAGCGCCTCCCCGCCCATCTCCTGCACCACCACACCCTCCACCGTGCACCGCCGCACCGCCGGATCGGCCTGAGCCCACAGCACCACGGGAATCAGAAATGACAGCACTCGCATGAAAGTATCCGGTCTATCTACGCGCAACCCACCTCCACGGTTACCACAACTTGCCATGGGAGGCACGGTGGTGATAGCGTGCCCGCATACGCAGCGATTGGAGCGTAGAATCAATTGGGACGCCAATCGACACGTTGTTCCGGAGGTCCGATCCACATCATGATGCAACGCCGCGAATTTCTAACCACCCTCGCCGCCGCCTCGGCCGCCATGGCCGCGCCGGGATATGAGCCGGTTCTCGCCGCTCAGGCCTACGTCTTCAGCCAAGCCTATGCGCGCCTGAATCAGCGCATGGAGGACCGCATCTCGGAAGTGCTGGAGATCCTCTCCGGCAGCGGCTACAAGACTCTTGAACTGACCAGCCAGTTCTTCACCGCCGACAACGCCTCCAATACGGCGCAGGCGCTGATGCTCGGGCGCATGAAGTGCCCCGTGGTCTACAACGGTGGCGTTATGCACACCGCCGAAGGGGCCAAACAGACCATTCAGCAAACCATCGAACTCGCCAGGCGCGTGAAGGCGGCGCAGCCCATCACCGGGCTCAACTTCAATGCCAACCCCAAGCCCAACGCGGAAGCCAAGACCGACGCCGAACTCGCCCTGCAGGCCGACAACCTCAACAAGCTCGCCAAGGAGTTGAAGAAGCTCGGCGTCCGGTTGATGATCCACCAGCACGCGCCGGAGATGGCCAACGGAGCCAAGGAGTGGCGCCACCTTCTGGCCAACACGGATCCCAAGCTGGTGGACATCTGCCTTGACGTTCACTGGGTGCTCCGCGGCGGCCAGGATCCGATGACGCTCCTGAAAGAGTGCTCGTCGCGCCTGGCCAGCCTGCACCTGCGCAACTCCAGCAAGGGTGTGTGGACGGAGGACTTCGGCGACGGCGATATCGATTACCGCCCTGTCGCCGAGCACCTGAAGAGCATCGGCTACAAAGGCTATCTCGTCGTCGAACTCGCCTGGGACAAGGCCACCGAACCAACGCGCTCGCTCGACCAGAACATGAAGCGCAGCCGCGAATACACCGAAAAAATCTTCGATATCAAGGCCTAATTCCCACTTTGCCGCGCCCCACCCCGCCGTCCCGCGCGGAGTGGTAGATTAATTAGTCATAGGTAACGCGGGAGTGACACGAGGGTTTTCGTGGCGGAAGAACGATTTAGCCGTTTTCAAAAACTCATCCAGATGGGCAAGGAGAAGGGCTACGTCCTTTACGATGACGTAACCGAGGTCTTGCCCGAAGACGTCGTTGCAGGCCCTGAGCTGGAAGACATCCTGGCCGGTCTCGACGAGGCCGGCGTCGATCTGCTCGAAGAGCCGAAGCTCGATCTCGACAAGAAAGACGAAGCCGACGAACTGGTCGAGGTAGAGCTCGGCCAGGAAACCTCGGACAAAACCAACGATCCGGTCCGCATGTATCTGCGTGAGATGGGCTCCGTGGCGCTGCTCACCCGCGAAGGCGAAGTGGATCTGGCCCGCCGCATCGAACACGGCCAGCGCCAGGTCACCCGCGCCCTCTCCCGCTCGCCCCTCATCATGCGCGAGATTCTGGATATCGCCCAGGAGGCCGAAGACGGCAAGATCAGCCTCCGCGATGTCCTGGCCGCCTCGGACCTGCTCACCACCGACGAGGAGATGGAACGCTTCCGCGTAGAGTTCTTGGCCTCTATCGATGAGATTGAGCGCCAGATCAAGCACGCCCAGCAACTGCGCCACAAGTTGGCCGCCACGCCCAGAGCCGGCAAGCCTAAGCTGTTCCGCGCCACGCGATGGGCCCTGGCCCGCACCATGGTCCAGATCTCGCTCGCCATTCGGAAGGTGCAGTTCAGTTCGCTCATCTTCCGCCGGCTCTCCAACCGTCTGCGCGCGGTGGTGGACCAGTTCCGCAACATTGAGAAGGAGATCGCCCGCCTCCAGCGCGCCGTCGAAGATGCCCAGCGCAACGATGCCAACCTCGCCCGGGATCTGCGCAAGGACTTCAAGGCCGCCAGCCTGAACCTCCAGGATCTCGAACAGGACTACGGCGCCACCGCCACCGATCTCCGCCGCACGCTCGGCGTGGCCGAACGCGGGGAGCAGGAAGCCGACTGCGCCAAGCGCCAGTTGATCGAAGCCAACCTCCGCCTGGTGGTCTCCATCGCCAAGCGCTACACCAATCGCGGCCTCCAGTTCCTGGATCTCATTCAGGAAGGCAACATCGGGCTGATGAAGGCCGTGGACAAGTTCGACTACCTCCGCGGCTACAAGTTCTCCACCTACGCCACGTGGTGGGTGCGTCAGGCCATCACGCGGGCCATTGCTGACCAGGCCCGCACCATTCGCATCCCGGTGCACATGATTGAGACCATCAACAAGCTGGTCCGCACGCAGCGCCAGTTGCAGCAGGAACTCGGCCGCGAGCCCACCACCGAGGAGCTCGCCAAGAAGCTCGATCTCACCGTCCCCAAGATCCGCAAAGTCCTCCGCATCGCCCAGGAGCCGATCTCGCTGGAGACGCCGGTCGGCGAGGAGGACGAATCCCATCTGGGCGACTTCATCGTCGACAAGCGCATCACCTCGCCGTCCGAGTCCGTCATCAACCTGAATCTGCGCGAGCAGACCGCCGAAGTGCTCAAGACGTTGAGCCCGCGCGAGGAGAAGATCATCAAGATGCGCTTCGGCCTCCAGGACGGCAGCGAGCACACGCTGGAAGAGGTAGGCCAGTACTTCGCCGTGACGCGCGAGCGCATCCGCCAGATCGAGGCCAAGGCCCTGCGCAAGCTCCGCCATCCAAGCCGCAGCCACCGCCTGAAAGACTTCCTCGAGCACGGCCCGATGGATTAGGAGCCGCCGGCGATGAGCTCAGTCCCGCAAGCGGCACTCCGCTGGGCGCCGCGTTTGGCCAGTCTGATCTTAGCCGGCGGCTATTTGATGCTAGTGGCTGGGGAGGTTATCCACCCACATGCCACCGCGCCAAGCACCTGGCGGGAATGGACCGGTATCGCGCTCTGCTCCATCGCCTGCCTGGCCCCCCTGGCCTGCTGGCGCTGGCCACTGCCAGGCGCGGCGCTCTCTCTGGCCGCGCTGGCCGCCTTTGCAGCCGTCGTCCGGTTCAGCCGTTACGACGTGCTGTTTGTCCTCGCCGTCCCGGCCTTGCTGTTCCTGTTCGCCCGGGCCGCCGGCAAGCCCAGCGGCCCCTGACGGGACGTTGGCAGTTCGTAGCGCTTGGTCTTGTCCCGCATGCATCGGGCGCTGTTCCATCGCCGGCCGGGCCGCGCTGGCCACTACCGGGCGTGGCCGTTTCCCTGGCCGCGCTGACCTGCTGGCGCTGGCCACTACCGGGCGCGGCCGTTTCCCTGGCCGCGCTGGCCTGCTGGCGCTGGCCACTACCGGGCGCGGCCCTCTACCTGGCCGCGCTGGCCTGCTGGCGCTGGCCACTACCGGGCGCGGCCCACTACCAGGCCGCGCTGGCCTGCTGGCGCTGACCACTACCGGGCGC
>JBBQLF010000251.1:0-6842 GCA_038327695.1 Bryobacterales bacterium | reverse complement strand
GGAACAGGCGCGCCAGCGGCAGCCCGAGCTCATTGCGATGCTCCAGCAGGTCATGCACCAGGCGCAGAGGGTGTTCGGGGTCAAATAGGAAAGCGTCCTTCTGATAGATCCAACCGTCCGGCAGCGGGGTCCCGCGCTCGAACAGGACCAGCTCGAAACGGCCGTCCGCGCCGGCGTCTGTCGCCCGAACCAGAGTTTGCGCCACCTCCATTCGCTTGTCGCGGGAGAGGCTGGCGGGCGCCAGGAAGTCCTCCATACGGGCATAGCCGGCGCTGGTGGAAGCCTGCAGGAGGATTCGCACGCGGCGCTCGGAGGCCGAACGAATCTCCGCCGGATTAAGACTCGAAAGCGTTGTGCGAACTTGCTCAAGGAAGCCCATGGGTGTGGTTTTAGAACTCAGCCAGATCCCACTCCGGGCGCTCCGCGCCTCGGGCGCGCAGAACTACTCTGGGACTCTTCTGCCATTCTACGCCAAGGCCGATGCGTTCCACGGGGATGTGATCCGCGAAGAAAGAAAGAACGGTTTCCGTGGTCGGATGGAAATCCATTGCGGGCGCCACCAGCAACAATCGGGGCGGCTGCGTCCGCACCGGCAGGCCCGGGAAATAACCGTTGGCCGCGAACTCACCTTGGGCCGCATGGTGCGCGACGCGGATCCAGTAATCGAGCGCCTGCAAGGGCAGATGCGGGTCTTCACTGGCCTTGAGTTCAATCACCGCCAGGCGTCCGCTCCTCTCGATGGCCAGCAGGTCCAGCACGGCGCGGTCCAGGCCTGCCAGCGCCGGCACCTGGCCATAGACGGGCGCCGCCAGCAGCGCCGCATCCAGCAGGGTCACGTTGCGCCGCATAATGGATTCCAACCACGCCTCCGGGTTGCGGATCAACATCGGATGGTGCGGCACCGGCGAATCAGGATGCCTGAACCTGGCGATGAGCCGGGCGTCCTGGATCAGTTCTTCCGCCGGGCGGCAAGGATGCAGCGCGCCGCCGGCGTAGCGTGCAAATTCCAGTCCGCGCACGCGCAAGCTGCGCACGCCAGGCCCCAGCGGAATGATCTCAACTTCAGGCTCCAACGCGAACCGGTGGAGTTGCTGCTCGGCGCTGGGCGGGAGCGACTCCTGCCAGGGCTCGATGCGGGTTTGCAGATTGCCGCGGTCCTCGGCATCGATAGGTGCTTCGAAGCCAGTCTCGTCGTACCGGAACAGGCGCGTCTGGAGGCGCAGGTGAGGCAGACGCAACAGGGTGTTGGTCTCCTGACCGCACGGGAGAAAGAGGATGAGCCCCTGCACGGGCCGCGGCCATTCGCGGCGGCGCAGGTAGTCGAGCCAGATCAGCCCGTAGGTCAGGGCTTGGTCGGCGTGCCTTGGCGGGGCTGCCAAGGCCGCCCACCGTGCCTGGCCTTGGACGACAAGGGCGCGCGGACAACTGGGCGAGAGCGTGTGTTCGAGATCGGTCCCGGTGGTCAACTCAGCGATCCGCCACCCGGCGCACTGGCGCGCCAACCAGCGGCGCAGGTGCTCGCGCAGGATCTCCCGTGTGGAGCGTTGCAGCGTGGCCGCCGCCTGGGGACGGTCCAGGTCCAGCAGTGTGATGAAGCCCTTGCGTCCGCCGAACTTTTCGACCACGAGCACGAGCCGCGACGGGTGCCGCTCATGCTGGCCGGTGATGCGGCGCGTCAGGGTCCGTGTGTCATCCCAGGCCTCCAGCACCAACCCGTCGTTCCGCGGGGTCAGGACGAAGTGCTCCGGCTGCAGGGCGAGCGGTGTTTCGCCGGGTTCGAGTAAGGCTGGCTGGCGGCAACCGGCGAGGAACGTCTCGACGGCGGCGCGCAATGCCGCGACGGGTATTGCGCGAGCCGGATTCAAAGGGGCACGCACCGGCACCAGTGTATCGCGTCCCAGGGCCGGTAGAATGGAGAGGTGGGCGAATTGTTGGAACGAGTGGCCGAAGTGGAGGCGCGTATCGGCGCCGCGTGCCGCAGCGTGGGACGCCGGCCGGAAGAGGTGACTCTGCTGGCTGTGACCAAGGTTTTTCCCGTGAGCGTGATGGTGGCGGCCCATGAGGCCGGGTTGCGGGAGTTCGGGGAGAACTACGTGCAGGAGTTCGAAGGGAAGTTCCCCATTGCCGGCGCGCTGGCCGGGGCGCGCTTTCATCTCATCGGGCCTCTGCAATCGAACAAGAGCCGCAAGGCCGGCGAGATGTTCCACGTGGTGCAGACTGTGGATTCCCCCAAGCTCGCCCGGCGGCTCGATGAGCTGGGCAAGCCGCTGGAGGTGATGATCGAGGTCAAGCTCTCGCCGGAGGACAGCAAGCACGGTTGCCTGCCCGGCGAACTCGGCCCGGTGGTGGCGGGCGTCCGCGCGTGTGAGAATCTGATTTTGACCGGCCTCATGACGATGCCGCCGTGGAACGAGGAGGCGGAGTTGAGCCGGCCGTACTTCAGGGCGCTGCGCGAACTGGCCGGCGAGTACGGCGTGCGGCAGCTCTCAATGGGCATGTCGCACGATCTGGAAGTGGCCATTGAAGAGGGCTCGACGATGGTGCGGGTGGGGACGGCACTGTTCGGTTCGCGGAAGAAAGCATGATCCGGCTGTTTTTAGTTCCGTGGTTGGGGGCCAGTCTGTGGGGCGCCGAGGTCGTGACGTCGATGCACGTGAAGGTGCCGATGCGCGACGGCGTCAGACTCTGCGCCAACATCTACCGGCGGGCCGGGACCGGACGCGTGCCGGCAGTGCTGCAGAGGACGCCTTACGGAAAGGTGGCGGAGCTGAATCCGGGCACCCGGGCGTTTGTGGATCGAGGCTACGCCGTCGTCACCCAGGACGTGCGTGGGCGCGGCGACAGCGAAGGCGAATTCCAACAGTACCTGCAGGAGATGCACGACGGCGAGGACACGCTGAGCTGGGTGGCACGGCAGCCGTGGTCCGACGGGCGCGTGGGCATGTTCGGCGGCTCCTATGTGGGCATCGCGCAGTGGCGAACGGCGCTGACCGGGCACCCGGCGCTGCGCGCCATCGCGCCTGCGGTCTCCGGCGGGGACGAGTATCTGGACCGGTACTACTCGCGTGGCGGGGCGCTTCGCCTGGCGCACCGCTGGCGGTGGATGGCTGAGAATTTCAAGCTGCCGGAGACGCGCGTGGTGGATTTTCAGCAGATGGTGACCTACCTTCCACTGCGGCGGGCCGACCGGTTCGTCGGCGGGAAAGTGCTGGACTTTTACCAGTCCGCGATGGCGCATCCGTCCTACGACGGTTATTGGAAAGCGATGAGCACGAAGGCGCGCCTGGACCGCGTGCGGGTGCCGGCGCTGATTCAGGCGGGCTGGTACGACGTCTACGCGGAGAGCGATCTGGAGATGTTCTCGGCCATGCGGGCGCTGGGCAAGATGGCGCGCATCATCGTGGGGCCGTGGGGGCACAACCTCAGCCCGGTGATGCCGGAGGGCGACTTTGGCGACCATTCCTCTCTGCCGCTGCGGCGGATGGAGATCGATTGGTTCGACGCCTTCGTCAAGCAATCGGCGCCGGCGCCGGCGCCGGGCGTGCAGTACTTTGTGATGGGCGTGAATCAATGGCGGGAGAGCCCGGTGTGGCCGCCGGCCGGGATGGAATGGATGCCCCTGTACCTGCATGGCCGGAAGGGCGCGAACTCGACTGACGGCGACGGCGTACTGGTGGCGAAGCCTCAAAAGGAGGGCAAGACGAGCCGCTATGACTACGATCCGAAGCGCGCTGTGCCAACCTTAGGTGGCGCCAACTGCTGCAACTCGAAGGCGATGGCGTGGGGGCCGATGGACCAGCGCCGGGTGGAAGGCCGGCGCGACGTGCTGGTGTTCACCGGCGAGGTGCTGCGGGAGGATCTGGAAGTGAGCGGACCTGTGCGCGTGGTGCTGCATGTGGCCAGCAGCGCGCCGGATACGGACTTCACGGCGAAGCTGGTGGACGTGGCTCCGGACGGACGGGCCCGAATCGTGTGCGACGGGATCCTGCGAATGCGCTACCGGCTGGGCCTGGAGCGCGAGGCGCCATACGGGCCGGGGACGCTGGAACGGATCACGATTCCAGCGGGCGTCACCGCGAACGTCTTTCGCAGCGGACACCGGGTGCGGCTGGAGGTATCGAGCAGCAATTTTCCGAAGTTCGACCGGAACATGAATACCGGCCGCGCGCAGGCCGATGAGCGGGAAATGCGTGTGGCCCGGCAGGAGGTGCGGTACGGCGGCAAATGGGCGTCCTACTTGGCCTTGCCGGTGGTGCGGAAGGCCGGAAGCCCTCTGCTACCATAAGAGGAAATCATGATCCCAGATAACCTCTTGGAAGGTCTGACTTTCGACGACGTTCTGTTGAAGCCCGCCCGTAGCGGGGTGGTCCCGGCCGAAACCGACACCAGGACGCAGTTCACCCGCAACGTACCGCTGAATATCCCGATGACCAGTTCGGCGATGGACACGGTGACGGAGAGCCACTTAGCCATCGAACTGGCGCGGCAGGGCGGAATCGGCATCATCCACAAGAACATGCCGATCGACAAGCAGGCTGAGGAAGTGGACCGCGTGAAGCGCTCAGAGAGCGGCATGATCGTGGACCCGGTGACGGTTCACCCGGACCAGAAGATCTACGAGGCCCTGGACATCATGCGGCGGTTCCGGATCTCCGGCGTCCCGGTGGTCAAAGACGGGCGCCTGGTGGGCATTCTGACGAATCGCGATCTGCGCTTCGAGACGAGGTTTGAGCAGCCCATCAGCTCGGTAATGACTAAGGACCCACTGTTCACCGTATCCGTGGGGACTACTCTGGAGCAGGCGCAGGAAGAGTTGCACAAGCATCGCGTGGAAAAGCTCCTGGTTGTGGATGACAACTATGTGCTGAAGGGCCTGATCACGGTCAAGGACATCCAGAAGAAGAAGAAATACCCGAATGCGGCCAAGGACCCGCAAGGGCGTCTCCGCGCGGGCGCGGCCATCGGGGCGACCGGCGATTTTCTGGAGCGGGCGCAGGAGTTGGTGAAGCGCAAGCTGGATGTGCTGGTGATTGACACGGCGCATGGCCACAGCGAACGGGTGTTGAACGCTGTGGTGGCCATCAAGAGGGCGCTGCCGAATGTGGATGTGGTGGCGGGCAACGTGGCGACGTTTGAAGGCGCGCGCGACCTGATCGACCTGGGCGTGGATGCGGTGAAGGTGGGCATCGGGCCGGGCTCCATCTGCACGACGCGCGTGGTGAGCGGAGCGGGTGTACCGCAGATCACGGCCATCGCGGAATGCGCCCGGGCGTGCCGGGCGGCGGGCGTTCCGCTGATCGCCGATGGCGGCGTGAAGTATTCGGGCGACCTGACCAAGGCGATCGCGGCGGGCGCCGATTCGGTAATGATCGGCAGCCTCCTGGCCGGCACGGACGAGAGCCCGGGCGAAATGATTCTCTATCAGGGGCGCGCGTTCAAGGCCTTCGGCGGCATGGGCTCCATCGGAGCCATGTCGCAGGGCAGCAGTGATCGATATTCGCAGGATGGCGGCGGCAAGCTGGTGCCGGAAGGCATCGAAGGGCGCGTGCCGGCCAAGGGACCGCTGGCGGAATTGGTGTTCCAGTTGATCGGCGGGCTGCGGGCTGGCATGGGGTATTGCGGTTGCCGGACCATTCCGGAGCTGCAGGCGCGGGCTGAGTTCATCCGGGTTTCCATTGCGGGATTACGGGAAAGCCATGTGCACGATGTGATCATCACCAAGGAAGCGCCTAACTATCGAGTGGAGTAACGGGACTATGAGCGAAACGCCGAAGGTAGGGACAATCGGCTGGGTAGACCTGACGGTGCCGGATGCCGTGCAGTTGCGGGATTTCTACGCCGGCGTGGTGGGCTGGGCCACCGATCCGGTGGACATGGGCGGCTACGAGGATTTCTGCATGATTCCGCCGGAAGGCGGCGCGCCGGCCGCGGGCGTGTGCCATGCGCGCGGCGCCAATGCGGCGGTGCCGCCAGTGTGGCTGGTTTACCTGACGGTGGCGGATCTGGACGCCAGCGCGCGGAAGGTAGCTGAACTGGGCGGCGAGATTCTGGTGCCGGCCAGGAGCATGGGCGGTTACGGGCGGTACTGCGTGATCAAGGATCCGGCGGGTGCGGTGGCGGCGCTCTACGAGCCGGCTGCGGCGGAATAGGCCGCCGCGGTCAGCGGCGCAACGGATCATCCATGCGATGGACGCGTTCGGTGTCGTGGCGCAGGATCTGGATTTCGAACCGGACCGGGACGGATTCGGCTGGGTAGCACGTCCTGGCGTCGCATGCCTGGAAGTGGAATGCGCCGTCCAAGGTCATGACGCCTGACGCATTGGTGATGGTGCGCAGTGACTCGTCACTGGGGATCGTGACTTGCCGGATGAGCTTCAGGCGCTTCTCGTAGACCGCCATGTCCTCATTGAGCGACTTGATGTGCAGGGTCTTCGTGGGTGGCCACGTGACGCCGGTGACCAGGTGGGCGTCCTGCATGTCCCAGCGCGGCGGGGCGGTAATGTGAAAGCCCGGCTTGATTTCGACGTCGAGGAGTAGGGCGAGCTTCTGTCCACCCACGGCGCTGCGGCCACTGACCGACGGGGTGACCCGCAGACGTCTGGTATCGGCCGGCGTTGCCGAAGGAGCGGGAACGGCTCCGAACTGGCGGACCAGAATATCGGAAGCCGTGACGCGCTCGGCGTAGTTGGTTTCAAAGTACTTTGCCGTTACTTGGCCGGCGGAGTCCAGCACGTAAATGCCGGGGTGGGGCACGCCGTGCGCCGGAGAACCGGCGGGGATCGTGTCGTTGAAGATACCGAATGAGCGGATCACCTGGGAGTTGGCGTCGGTCAGCAAAGGGT
>JBBQLF010000250.1:0-6868 GCA_038327695.1 Bryobacterales bacterium | reverse complement strand
GGTAGACCCGGCCGTGGCAGGACCCGGCGGCGGCAAGACCCGGCGGCAAGCCCCGGTGGCGGCAAGACCCGGCCGTGGCAGGCCTTGGCCGTGGCAGGCCCTGGTCGCGGCAGGACCCGGTCGGGGCAAGACCCGGCAGCGGCAAGCCCCGGCGGCGGCAAGCCCCGGCGGCGGCAAGACTGGGCCCGACAAGACCCGGCGGCGGCAGGACCCGGTCGGGGCAAGACCCGGTCGCGACAAGACCCAGCGGCGGCAAGACCCGGCGGCGGCAAGAGCCGGCGGCGGCAGGGGAGTCCCGGCAAATCCGGCCAGGCAGTTGGCATCGTGGACGCTTCTGGCGGAGCTTTCGAAACCTCGAAAAAAAGATAGAAGGAAGGCCGGGGATGGACGATGAGAGGAAATGAAACAAAAACCGCAAGAACGGCTAAAGGAAAGGGGGGGGTGACCCGATAAGTAGATTGAGGACCGGTATTCTTGGCGGACGCGCCACTGCCGGGGACACAACGAATGATGCGTGTAGAAGACAATAACATGTCCACGATAGGAGCCTCAGGGCCAAACCGTACCCAGGCAGCGGACGGAATAGAACGAAAACCAGGCGCGGGCCCCAACGGCAGCAGCGGAGCGGGCGGATTGGACCAGGTCTCGCTTTCGACGCTGACGGAGCGGCTGCAAGGGTTGTCGGCACATCTGGAGGCGGCCGGTGATGGATCCCCATCGCGGGAAGCGCGGCTGGCTGAACTGTCGGCGCTGGCCGGCAGCGGCAACTATGATCCAGGCGCGGACGCATTGAGCGGCACTCTGATTGAGGAGATGCTGGCTCAGCAGTTCTGAGGCCGGCAAGGGGGCGCTCGATGAGTAACGCTGGGGGCGGGTGCCCATTGCGGCGGACGCTGGAGCGGCTGGACGGCGTCGAACGCCTTCTGATGCGGCCCCAGGCGTCCGCCCTGGACGTCCTGGTGGAGAGCCTGGAGGCGAGCTGGCGGGATATCTGCCAGGTGGAGCTGGAGGTGCGTGGAGGGGGCGGAACGCCGGAGTGGCGGGCTGAGCTGGAGGCGGTGCGGGGCCGGGTGAACCGGCTGTCGATCCTGCTGGAGCAAGCGCAGTCTATGGTGGGCGGAAGTCCGAGGGCGCAGGGGAGCCTCTACGGAGGAGACGGCACCTGGGTAGTGCCGGGCGCGGGCGCGGGCGCGGTTCGGCGAGTGAACGAGGAAGGCTGAAACATGGGCAGTATAATGGTCGCGCTCCGTGGGGCCACGGCGGCCCTGAGCAACTTTGAGCGGGGCATGGGCGTGGTGCAGACCAACGTGGCGAATGCCTCGACGCCGGGCTATTCCAAACAGCGGCTGGTGATGCAGGCATCGGCCGGCAATGGGGTGTCGGGCGAGTCGCAGTCCGTCCGGATCGAGGACTCCCGCAGCGTTCACCTCGATAACGCCGTGCAGAAGCGTCTGGAGAGCTGGGGTGAGGCCGACGAGCGCGTGCAGCACCTGGAGAGGATGGAGCCGGTCTACGACGTTACTGGGGAAACGGGCGTGGCGGCGTCCATCAACCGGTTGATGCAGGCGGCCTCGGCGGCGGCGGTGGCACCCAACGACGACGCGGCGCGGCGCGTTCTGCTGAGCCGGGCCGAAGGCGTGGCGCAGAGTCTCAACGTGGCGGCGGCGGGTCTGACGGAAGTACAGTCCCGTTCGGAGTTGTCCCTGCGGAGCACGGTGCGCAACGTCAACTCCCTGGCCGGCGAGATCGCCGAAGTCAATGCTCAGATGAAGACGGATTTCAAGGCACAGCAGGATCCGCGCATCCAGGCCAGGCTGCATACGGCCTTGGACGATCTGGCGGAGCTGGTGGATATTACGGTCACCTTTGATGGGTCCGGCGCGGCCAACGTCTACGCCGGGGGCGAGTCGCTGCTGGTGATTGGGGATCGCCAGTATCCATTGTCGGCCGATTACAGCGGGCACCAGTCGCGAGTGCTTGGCCACGATGGCGCCGATCTGAGCGCCAAGATCGATGGTGGGCGTCTGGCGGCCCTACTGGATCTGAACAACTCGGTGTTGCCTGCGCACGCGGAGGATCTGAACCGGTTGGCGCAAGCGGTGGCCGACGGTGCCAATCGCACCCTGCGGGGTGGGGTGGACCGGAGCGGGCAGCCGCCGCAGCAGGATTTGTTCAGCTACGACGCGGTGCTGGGAGCTGCCCGGACCATCCAGACCAATGGGCTGACTCCGGACGAACTGGCGCTGGCCGATCCGGCGGCGCCCAATGGCAATGGAGTGGCGTTGAAACTGGAGGCACTGTTCGGCCAGAAGACGGTGGATGGCCTGACGTTCTCTCAGTTCTACGGCAACATGGCGTCTAATGTGGGGCGGCAGGTGGAGGGCGCACACCAGGGACTGAACCTGCAGGAAGCGCTGCGGTCGCAGGCCGAAGCAATGCGCGACCAGGTGCAGAAGGTAGACCTGAACGAGGAAGCGGTCGTCCTGATGGAGTTCCAGCGGGCCTACCAGGCGTCCGCCCAGTTGATCCGGACGCTGAATGAGATCATTCAGTCGACGTTGGACATACTCCGGTAAGCCGGAAGAGAGCGGGAAGAGAGTAGTTTGCGATGATCAAAAACGTCACTGGCTCCGATGAGCGATTCCTGTCCGATCTGCGGTCGGTCTCGCTGCGCATGGACCGCGTGCAACGGGCCGTGAGCAGCGGTAAGCGGATCACCTCCGCCTCCGACGATCCGGACGTTTTGAGCACCCTGATGCAGACTCGTACCGACATCGCCCGGCTGGATCAGACCAAGACCAACCTGGGCCGGGTGCGGACTGAGGTGGACGCGGCCGAGGGCGCGCTGCAGCAGAGTGTGACGCTGATGGACCGGGTGCGCACTCTGGCTATGACCGGCGCCAGCAGCATTCAGACGGCGGAGTCCCGGCAAAATATCGCAGCTGAAATCGGCTCGATTCTGCAAAGAATGGCCGCTATCGCCAACACAGCCGTCGATGGCCGGTACATCTTCTCGGGCGATAATGACCAAGGCCCGGCCTTTGCCTTTGACACGGCGCAGGCGCCGGCCTGGGGCAGCTATCTGGGATCGGCGTCGACGCGCCGTGCCATGCACCCGGCCGGCATTGCCTTCAGCGTGGCGCAGGACGGGGGGCAAATCTTCACCAATGCGCAGCCAGGCAAGAACGCGCTCCAGGCAGTGGCGAACATACAGGCGGCCCTGGAGGCCAACGATCTGGCGGCGATGAACAGCGCCCTGGCTCCGCTGGCCGGGATCTCCGTCCATCTCAATTCGTCTTTGTCGTTCTATGGCATGGTGCAGAACCAAATGGCCGAGGCCACCGATACGACGGCGAGGCTCAAGCTGCGGATGGAGACCGAGCGGGCCAACTTGGAAGATGCCGATCTGGCCGAGTCCATCGTGGAACTGCAGCAGTTGCGGTTCAACCAGGAGGCGGCGTTCGGCGTGAAGAGCAAACTGCCGAGGACGAGCCTGTTCGATTACCTCGGGTGAGAAATCCCTGCACGTCCTTGTGGAAAGCCGGCCTCCTACGCCGCTGCGAATCGTGCGTTGAAGTGGAAGGTGCTCCCGTGTCCAGGTTGGCTTTCCACCCAGATACGCCCGCCCATCAGCTTCACGAGTTCCGCGCAGAGCGCCAAACCCAGACCGGCCCCTCCGTGGCGGCGGGTATGGCTCTCGTCGACTTGCATGAATGGGTGGAATATCCGTGCCTTGAGCGCTTCATCAATGCCAATCCCCGTGTCAGTCACGGTGAATCGGAGGAACCCGCTCTGGTCCAAGTTGGCTTCAGTTTCGACGCTAAGGCGGAGTTCGCCCGCCTCGGTGAATCTGACTGCGTTGTCCAGCAGGCTGGATAGAACCTGCCCCAGCCTCCGCGAATCGCCGAGAAGCCTGGCGGGCACACCATCGTCCACGCGTCCCGTCAGCCGCAGCCCCTTCGCCTCGGCTCGTGGCGCGAACGCGTGCAAGGTTTCTGCCAGGACGGTGCGCACACTGAACTCGGCCGGCTCGAGGCGAAGCACGCCGTCCCCGGCATCGGCAACATTCAGAATGTCCTGAACCAGATCCCGCAAGCGAAGGCCACAATCCCGGATGGCGGTGAACGCTTCGGTGTTCGCAGCCAGCGACTCGTCGCTCAACAGAAGTTCGGCAAATCCCAGAATCCCGTTGATCGGCGTGCGGAGCTCATGGCTCATGTTGTGCAGGAACTGGAGCTTTGCCCGGCCCAATTCCCCGGCCGCGGCGAGCGCCGTTTGCCGGGCCGCCGCCGCTTCCTTTTGCTCAGTGATGTCCAGCATGGCGCTGCGAATGCCAATCACAGTCCCTTGCACGTTGCGCACCAGGCTCTCGTGAATCTCCAAAGATAGAAGGGTCCCATCCCCACGCAGGTACTCTCGCGAGAAGACCATCAACGGCAGGTCGCCGGAGAGCTTGCGCTGGACCGCATCTTGACTCAGCGCCCGCAATTCAGACCTGACGGAGTTCCAAACAGGCTGACCGATGAGGTCCGAAGCCTCTCTTTGCATCAACTTGCACTCCGCTTGATTCACCCGCACTACGATCCCCTGTGCGTCGATCTCATGATAAGCCACCGGTGCTTCTTCAAACATCGCCCGGAATTGTGCTTCGGCCTCAACCAGCCGGGCGTGTCCCGCTTCGGCGGCCTCCCGCACCACTTTCAGTTCCGTGATGTCTTCCTTGACAGCGACGAACCGCACAATGACACCCTGCTCGTTCCGCACGGGTGAGATACTGACGGATTCCCAATACGACTCGCCGTTCTTGCGCCGGTTGTGGAACTCGCCCCGCCACACCCCTCCGGCGGTAATGGTTTTCCAAAGTTGCCCGTACCCGTCCGGCGTCATCTCGCCCGACTTCAAGACTCGCGGGTTTTGCCCGATTGCTTCCTCGTAGCTGTACCCGGTGACGGCAGTGAACTTGGGATTCACATACTCGATGGTGCCCGCGGTATCGGTAATCACCACGCTCACGGGACTTTGCTCGAGGGCGATGGACTGCTGACGGTCCCGTGCATGAGCGGCGTCCAGGGCGCGGCGCTCTGCGAAAGTGTCGAGAGCGGACGATAGATCCTGGGCCAGCGCCTCCAGGCGTTCAGTCTCTTCTGCCGGGAAGAAATCGGGCGTGGAAGCGATGAATGACATCGCTCCGATCACCTGCCCCGCCCGGCGGAGAGGGCAAGCGGCCACGGATTGAATTCTGCTGGCCCTGGCGAAACTCCGCAGAGAAGCCAGCGTGGGATCCGCTAAGTAGTCGTTCGATACCTGCACGCGCCCTTCGCGGATGGCGCGGCTGGTCACCGCGCTGGACGCCGGGCCAAGCTTGAGGTCCAGAGACAGGCTTTCCGCCGCCTCCGGGGAAAGGCCCTCAGACGCCACAATTCTAGCCACATCGTCGTCTCCGGTGAGAAATATCAAAGCCGCGCTGTAGCCGCCCAGTGTCACCACCAGCTGGCAGATGCGTTTGAACGCCACCTCCTGGTTGGGCGAACGAAGCAGAGCCCCGTTTATCCTGGCGTGCATCTGGTGGTGGGTGACAAGGCGGCCGAGTTCGGCTTCGGACCTCTTCCTGGCGGTGATGTCGCGAACAATGTTCTGATACATTCGACGGCCTTCGACGGTCATGGCCCGGAGGCTGGCTTCCACAGGGAATAGATGTCCTTTGGCGTTCACGTGCACCGCCTCATACCGCGCACTGCCAACACCGTCAGCCAGTTGAACGATGGCCGCGATTGAGGCCTGGCCGGAACTGGGCCGCAGGTCCAGCGCGTTCAGGCGCCGGAACTCCTCGAGAGAATAGCCGTAGAGGCTCAGGGCTTTGTCATTGGCATCGATGACCCGCAGATCAGCGTCGAAGAGCAGAATCGCGTCGCTCGCGAACCGTGTCACGCTGTCGTAGTGGTGGGCCAGAGCCAGACGTTCCGTTACTGCCTGCCGGTGCGCCTTGGACGAACGAGCCCTTTCCCTGTTCCAGAGGATCGCAAATGCCAGGCTGGTAATGACGAAGAAAGCAAGAACGATGGGACCGGCGGCGCTGGAGCTCAGGGTTGAGAGAGTGGTCATTTCGGTTAGCTCTCGCGGAATCGGTCCATTCTGTATGTGAAAAGAGACGACGCTGATACGGATGTGTGACGCTGGCAACAACGGGACGGCCGGAGCCTTCAGTGACCGGAGGTTTGGCTTCCCTCCCGGAGGCAGCGGAAGGCGCCTCGGACGTGGCAAACGCCACGGCCAGGCATGGTATAGGTCCAGATCACCTGTACCAATGTAAGAAACGCTTAGACCCAATGGAGCACCAAGCCAGTGCAGCCACCTCCCGGGTCGTATTCAGTTGATGCTCCCGCCAAGCCAAAGTCGGTCCTTACTGGAGCCTCCAGCTTCATTATCCCACGCGGCTGCGGAAAAATCTCTACCTCTGTTTCAAGGACGCATCCACTCGTGCCCGGAGAGCGGCCGCTCGCCTGCGAACCTCGATGGGGTTCAGGGTGAGCGGCTTTCGGTTCTCAATCGTGAGGCGGCCTTCGATGACCACATCCTGGACGTCTGAGGCCTTCAGCGCGAAGACCAGCATGGCGTAAACGTCATGAGCCGGCCAGGCGTTGGGCGCCGATTGGGAGACTGTGATGAGGTCGGCTCGCTTGCCGGGTTCCAGCGAGCCGATCTCTTTTTCCATGCCCAGCGCCCGGGCTCCGCCGATAGTTGCCATCTCGAAGACCCTGGTGGCCGGGAGGGCTTTGGGATCGCGGCTGGTGACCTTGGCCAGCTTGGCCGCCAAGTCCATCTCTTCAAACATATCGAAATCATTGTTGGAGCCGGCGGGGCCATCCGG
>JBBQLF010000249.1:0-6880 GCA_038327695.1 Bryobacterales bacterium | reverse complement strand
GGACGGAATGTTGGACTGGATCGACCCAGCCGCGGTCAATTCAATGGCGGCTAGAGCCGGCAGAACCGCAGGGGCGTCGATGACAAGGTCAGACTTGGATTCCACGGCGTCGAAAGCGGCGGGCTGCCAGGAACAGGACTCAGACTTCTGGGGCTTGGGCTTGGGGCAGCAATCGTGCCCGCAGTCTTTCGTCTCCGTTTGCGCCTTGGGCTGGCAGTTCTTGCACGGTGCGGCGACGAGGCTGACGGCCACGATGAAAGTGATCGCGAGTTGGAGCCAGGGGCGCAGCATCAACGAGTATTCCAAATATAGCAGACGTTTGCTACTCTGTTAAGACGCATCAGGAGGGCAATCGATGCAAACTACAACTCGCCGGGCCTTTGTGTCCGCACTTGCCGCCACGCCGGCGGTACTGGGTTCGAACAAGTCCGGGACCAAGCTGCCGGTCACCGGAAGCGGTGCGCACCAGTATGAGGTGCATCACGATTGGGGCGAATTGCCCAAGGCCATCAGCTACGGCAATACGCACGGCGTGGGCGTGGATGCCCAGGGCCACGTATACATCCACCACACCGTCCACGCCACTTCGGCCAGCGATGACACCATGGTGGTCTTCGACAGGAAGGGCAAGTTCGTGCGCAGCTGGGGCAAGGAGTTCAAGGGCGGCGCGCACGGCCTGACCATGCACAAGGAAGGCAAGGACGAGTTCCTCTACCTGTGCGACACCAAGCGCGCGCTGGCCGGCAAGTACTCGTTGAAAGGCGAGAAGGTTTGGGAGGTGGGCTATCCCGAGCAAGCCGCCGCCTACAAGCCCGGCGCGGACGGCAAACGCATCAAGTACAGTCCCACCAATCTGGCCATCGCGCCGAACGGCGATGTCTATGTGGGCGACGGATACGGCTCCAGCTTCGTCAACGTCTACAATGCCAAGGGCGAGTGGAAGTTCACTTTTGGCGGCAAGGGTAAGGACGCGGGCCAACTGGACAGCCCGCACGGCATCGCCATCGACATGCGCGGCAAAGAGCCCCGCGTGCTGGTGGCGGACCGCTCCAACCGGCGCTTCCAGTACTTTGGGCTCGACGGCAAGCACCAGGCGTTCGGCGCCCTGGGCGACGTCAAACTGCCGTGCCATTTCGATCAGTACAAGGGGCTGCTGCTGGTGCCGGATCTGGAGGCGCGGGTCACGCTGATGGACACGGACAATCGCGTGCTGGCGCAGTTGTGCGACGACGAGTCCAACACCTGGGGCAAGCTGCGCAAGGAGCCGCGCGAGAAGTTCGTGCCCGGCAAGTTCGTGTGCCCGCATTCGGCGTGCTTTGACAAGGACGGCAACATCTTTGTGGTGGAATGGGTGGAGGTGGGCCGCGTGACCAAGCTCAAGCGGATCTCCTGACCACTCCCTATGACTGACCTGACAATCCGAAAGGCCACCCCGGCCGACGCCGAGTTTCTGGTGCGGGGCAACGCCTCCATGGCGCTGGAGACGGAGCATCTTTCGCTGGACCTGGACCGCCTGCGCGACGGCGTGCACTCTCTGTTCGACGTGCCGTCGCGCGGCGTCTACTATGTGGCGGAAAACGGTGGCCGGCGCGTGGGCCAGATGATGATCACCTATGAGTGGTCAGACTGGCGCAACGGTGATTTCTGGTGGATTCAGAGCGTCTGGGTGGAACCGCAGTTCCGCGGCCAGGGCGTCTTCAAGGCACTCTATGCGCACGTGGAGGCTCTGGCGCGCGCCGGCGGCGCGGTAGGGCTGCGGCTCTATGTGGAGCAGGACAACGAGCGCGCCATGGGGACTTATCTCCGCTGCGGCATGAAACGCACGGCCTATGAAATGTTCGAAGTGGATTTTGTGATCCAGCGGGTTGAGCCGGCCTGACCATGGAGCTGATTCAGCACTGGATCACCAACTACGGCTACTTCGGTATCTCGGCGCTGCTGGCACTGGGCATCGTCGGCTTGCCCATCCCGGATGAGACGATGCTGGCCTTTGCCGGCTTCCTCATCTTCAAAGGCGAACTGAAAGCCGTGCCCACCGGAGTGGCTGCGTTGGTGGGTAGTTTCTGCGGCATCACCATCAGCTATGTTCTGGGCCGCACCACTGGCTATCCGCTGCTGCACCGTTACGGCAAGTACGTGCGCATTACTGACAAAGAGATCACGCGCGTCCACGACTTTTACCACCGGATCGGCGGGCTCTCGCTGACCTTCGGCTACTACATCGCGGGTGTGCGTCATCTGACGGCGTATGTGGCCGGTGCGTCCCATCTGGAGTACCCCACGTTCGCGGCATTTGCCTACACCGGTGCTGTGATCTGGTGCGCCACGTTTCTGACTCTGGGCTACCTGCTCGGTGATCGCTGGACCGAGATCCTGGCACTGGCCCACCGTTTCGGCGTCCGGGCCGCCATCGTGCTGGGCGTGGTGGCGGCGGGTTCAGGGCTAGTGTGGTGGTGGCGGAAGAAGAGGAAGTCATGAGATTGAGGGTTCTTTGGGTTGGCCTGATGGCGGCCGCCGCGGCACTGGCGGCCGGCGTCACGGTGATCACGGGCGCGATGGTCGTGGACGGGACCGGCGCGCCGCCGCGCGTAGTCATGGTGGTGATTGAAGGTGATCGGATCAAGGCCATCGCCGCGGTGGCCGCCGTGCCGCCCGGCGCGACTGTGATCGACGCGCGCGGCAAGAGCCTGCTGCCTGGGCTCTTTGATCTGCACACGCATCTGCTGGCCAGCGCGGGGCCGCTCTCTGCGGACTGGGGCAAGAACCTGAAGGCCTATCTGGTGTGCGGCGTGACGACGGTGGCCGATATGAGCACCTATCCGGAACAGTTCGCGCCGATGCGGAAGTTGATCGCGGACGGGCTGCCGGCGCCGCGTCTACTGCTGGCCGGGCGCTTTTCCACCCCAGGTGGGCACGGAGCCGAAGGCGGGCGTGGCGACTTCCACACGCAGGAGGTGCAGAACCCCCGCGAAGCGCGCGCCGCCGTGCGGCGATTTGCGGCCTACCGGCCGGACCTGCTGAAGGTGTTCACCGACGGCTGGCGGTATGGCACCGGCCCGGACATGACCTCGATGGACCAACCTACGCTGGCGGCGCTGGTGGATGAAGCGCACAAACTGGGGCTCAAGGTGGTGACGCACACGGTCTCACTCGACAAGGCGAAGATCGCCGCCCGGGCCGGCGCGGACATCATCAATCATGGGATCGGCGACGCGCCCCTGGACGAAGAGACGCTGCGGCTCATGAAGGCCAAAGGGACCGGCTACGTTCAGACGCTGGCCGTCTATGAACCGCGCGGGGCAGTCTCCGGGCCGCGCGCGAAACGCTGGATGAATCTGCTGAACAACGGCGCGCTGGCCAAGGACGCGGGCATCGTGCTGGGCGCCGGTACCGATGCGGGCATGACGAGGACGCCGCACGGCGTGTCCACTCTGCGCGAGCTGGAGTTGATGGTGCAGGGTGGGTTGACTCCCTTGCAGGCGATCAGCGCGGCCACGCTCAACAGCGCCAAACTGCTCGGCGTGGACAATGAGCGGGGCACCATCGAGGTGGGCAAGTTGGCCGACCTCGTGCTGGTGGATGGCCAACCGGCGGAGCGGATTGGCGACATCGGCAAAGTGAGCCGCGTGTGGCTGGGCGGCCGGGAGCAGGATCGGGCGGCCCTGGCCGACGCGGTTGTCTCGCCGGAGATCACGCCAATGGCGCCGCTTAAGGCAGTCGCACTGCTGGACGACTTCGAGAGCGCCAACGGGCGATCGCGCGTCGATACGCTTTGGCTGAATAATACCGATGGCGGCCACTCCCATGCGCGGATGAGCTATCAGCGCACGCTGCGGCAGGCGGGCAACCACGCGCTCAGCATCCTGAGCGAGATGTCGGAGGAAGAGCGGCCGCGCGCGTCCATGGTGCTGCCGTTGAGTCCGGGTGGCGTAATGGGCGTGGACGCCTCAGCGTTCCGCGGCATTGAGTTTGAAGCCCGTGGCGAAGGATCGTTCGTGTTGGAGGTGGAGACGCGCGCGGTGCTGGACGGGTTGTCCTTCCAGCGTGCATTCGAGGCGCAGGCGGTGTGGCGGAAAGTGCGCATTCCCTTCGCCGAATTGAAGCGGGCCGAGAGCAAACAACCCGCGCAGTGGACGGGCGCGGATCTACTGGCGCTGGAGTTCGCAACCGTGCGAAAAGCGGGTGAAAAGGCGTGGTTAGAGCTCGATAACGTGCGTTTTTTCGTCAAATGAGCGCACGAAATGCGTTGTTTGACCAACTGAGCGCCTACCATCCCTCGGACCCGCGCGAGGAGCGGATGCGGCTTCGCATCCTGCAGTTTGTCCAGCAAAACCAGGACTGTTTTCGGCGCACGTTGCTGATTGGCCATGTCACCGGCTCAGCCTGGGTGGTCAACCCGGAGCGGACGCACACCCTTCTGGTGCATCACAAGCGCCTGGACAAGTGGCTCCAGCCGGGCGGCCACGCTGAGGACGAACCGAGCGCGCTGGCCGTGGCAGTGCGCGAGGCCGAAGAGGAGACGGGCCTGCGCGTCGTTCCGGTGTCGGATGCGATCTTCGATGTGGACGCGCACGACATTCCGGCACGCAAGAAGGAACCGGCGCACGTGCACTACGACATTCGTTACATGGTGGAGGCGGACAGGAAGGGCCGTGTGGTGGTGAGCCCGGAATCGCGCGCCGTGGAGTGGGTGCGCCTGGACCGCGTGGGGGCGATGAACACCGACGAGTCCGTGTTGCGGCTGGTGCGCAAGACGCGGGCTTGAGTAAGGCCTCGTCACGGAATAGCCATGCGAAATCGGCACGCCGGCTTGCTAGCGCTGGCGGCTCAGAACCAGATTCCGAGCCGCCAGCGCCGGCAAGCCAGTATGGCCCTGCGCGTTACCTGAAGTAATGAAAATGCCGCCAGTGCCGAAGGGGGCGGGCACGCATGGCGGATACGAAGCATTGTTTTCGACGGAGCGGTTGGAACGGCTATTTCATGACGCGTCCCTACGCCGGTTCCTGCATGGTGCCGCAGTGCAGCGTGCCGAGACCCAGCACCAGATCCACCGCGTGGATGCCGATCACGTCGCGCTCCGGGAAGAGCTTGGCCAGCGTGTTCAGCGCGATACGGTCATTGGGATCGTGGAATGTGGGCACCAGCACCACTCCGTTAGCAATGTAGAAGTTGGCGTAGGAGGCCGGCAGACGCTGGCCGTTGTAGGTGACCGGGCGCGGCATGGGCAGTTCCACGATGCGCAGTTTCGTGCGGCGCAGCAGGCGGAGATTCTCCTGCAACGGCTCGTAGTTGGAGTCCGCCCGATCCTCTTCCACCACCGTGACGACGGTGCGTTCATTGGTGAAGCGCGCCAGGTCGTCCACATGGCCGTGGGTATCGTCGCCCGCAATGCCGCGGTTGAGCCAGATCACCTTTTGAACGCCCAGATAGCCGTCAAACAGTGCTTCCAGTTGCTCCCGTTCCAGGCCCGGATTCCGCGCCTGCACGTCGCTGAGCAGGCACTCTTCGGTGGTGAGCATCAGCCCCGCGCCGTTGACATCGATGCTGCCGCCCTCCAGCACCACGCGCTTCCCGTTCCACTCCGGTTGGACCTGGCGCGCCTTGGACACGCGAGCGGCGCGCTCGCCGGCTTTGTCATCGTCCTGCCAGTTCGCGTACTTCGCCCAGCCGTTGAATCGCCACTTGGTGGCGGCCTTCCGGCCGTCTTCGCTCTTCACATACAGCGGGCAGTAATCGCGCGTCCAACTGCGATTGGTGGCTGCCGTTATGAAGTGCACGTTCGCATTCCACGCACCCGCTTTGCGCAGCAAAGTCTTGGCGCGGGCCTGCACCGCGGCCGGCGCCAGAATCCGCACCTGCTCGCGTTGGGAGAGGATGCGCACGATCTCGGCGTAGAGATACGGCACAGCCTCGAACTTGCCAGGCCAATCCGGCCTTTCGTGCGGCCAGGCCAGCCACGTGGTTTCGTGCGGCGCCCATTCGGCGGGCATGCGGTACATCTATTCGCCCCCCAGCCAGCGTTCCGTGATACCGCCGTAGGCATCAATGCGCCGGTCGCGGTAAAACGGCCAGTTGCGCCGCACCTCCTCGATGCGCTGCCGGTCGCACTCCACCACCAGGATCTCCTCGCGGTCCGTGGACGCCTCGGCCAGCATTACGCCAAACGGATCGGCCACGAAGCTGTTGCCCCAGAACTCCAGGCCCTGCTCCGGCGTGCCCTCAAAGCCAATCCGATTGACCGCCGCCACGTAGATGCCGTTGGCAATGGCGTGGCTGCGCTGGACCGTGCGCCAGGCGTCGAGCTGCGCTGCACCGTACTGGGCCTTCTCGGCCGGGTGCCAGCCGATGGCAGTCGGATAAAACAAAACATCGGCGCCTTGTAGTGCGGTCAGCCGCGCCCCTTCCGGGTACCACTGATCCCAACACACCAGCACGCCGATGCGGCCGAACGGCGTATCGAAATTCCGGAACCCCAGATCGCCGGGCGTGAAATAGAATTTCTCGTAGAACAGCGGATCGTCGGGGATGTGCATCTTGCGGTAGATGCCGGCCAGTGAGCCATCGGCGTTCAGGATGGCGGCGGTGTTGTGGTAGAGGCCGGCCGCGCGGCGCTCAAAGAGGCTGGCGACGATCACGACGCCGAGTTCTTTGGCGATCCGCCCCATCGTCTCCGTGGACTCGCCGGGGATCGGCTCCGCCAGATCAAACAACTCCGCGCTCTCCTGGCGGCAGAAATACTGGGAGCGGAACAGTTCCTGGAGACAGATGATCTGCGCGCCCGGTATTATTATGCGCCCAGGCTCCTGGCCTTGTTATTCAGACAGGCTTAACTGCGTCGTATGCAAAAGATGCTAATATTACAAAAGCTAATCAACGGCAT
>JBBQLF010000248.1:0-6889 GCA_038327695.1 Bryobacterales bacterium | reverse complement strand
GGCGCGATGGCGTTGGCCTGGACGATGGACAAGATCGGACCGCTGGCCCATACGGCGGAGGATTGCGGGCACGTGCTGGCCGCCATTTCGGGCGGCGACGATGGGGACCCCGGCTCGGCTGGACGGCGGTTTCATTTCGCCACGAAGTATGCGGCGGATCCGGCGAAGGTTCGGATCGGCGTGGCGATGGCGGACTTTGAGGTGCTGGCGGCGGAACCGATGCGGGCGCCGCTGCGGGCGGCGCTGGCGGAGTTTGAGCGGATGGGCGCCGAGATTGTTCCGCTGGAGCTGCCGGACTTTCCGTATGCGGCGGTGGCGTCCACAATCATCGGGGCTGAGGGGGCGGCGAGCTTTGCGCGGCTGATCCGTTCAGCGGCGGTGGAGACACTGCCGGACCGGCGGCAGGTGGAGGGTTTGAAGGCGGGCCTGCAAATCACGGCGGCCGACTACCTGCAGGCGATGCGCGTGCGGCGTCTGATCCAGCGGGCGCTGGGTGAAATGTGGAAGAAAGCCGACGTGCTGCTGGCGCCGGCGAGATACGGGATCGCCACGCCGATCCAGGAGCCTTTGGACGGCGGAAATGCTGGAATTTCCGGAAATACTCCGCGGGGATTCCGGCAACTGACGACGGCAGGCAATCTGGCGGGATTGCCGGAGCTGGTTTTGCCGTGCGGGCTGGCAGACGCAATGCCGGTAGCTATTGGACTGACCGCTAAGCCATTTTGCGAGAACCCACTATTGCGGCTGGGTATGGAATACCAGCGGGTGACGGCGCACCACCGGCAGAGACCGCCCGGCTAGCAGGGTGCTGAAACACTCCCGCGGCCGCGTTGCGAGCGCCGTCCGGCGGCCGGCGCGACCCTTTGGGCCACTCGGTCATGCGGCCTCCAGCTTTGCCGGCCGGCGCTCACGATGACTGGCAACGCATCACTCTTCCCTCCTCGCTGGAGGACGCAGCACGCAGTGGCGCGGCCCGCGCGAGGATATCAGCAGCCGGCGAGGGCGGCCTTTCGCGCCCGGCGGTTGCGGGGCCGGACTGTAGAATTTCCTTGGTAAGTCCAGACTTTTTGCATCACAATAGAGATATGCCCGCCGTGGACGATATAAATGGTATTCCGCAGCTGCCGAAGAGCGAAGTTGATTCGTTGACTGGATTGTTTCGCGGAGGTGAGTTTACCGCGCAATTGGAGCAGAGAATCCGGAGCTTTCCCACCGAACCGCTGGCGGTCCTGGTGGTGGGGCTGGACCGGTTCCGCCACATCAACGAGTTACTGGGCTACCAGGCGGGCGACGAGGCGTTGCTGGTGGCAGCGGCCCGGCTCCAGCGATGGGCCTGTGGCGAAGGCGCATTGAGCCGTCTGGGCGGAGATCAGTTGGCGGTGTTTCTGCCGGGCTGCGAGCGGGAGATGGCGGCGCGACGGGCACGGACTTTGATCGGACTGATGCAGTGCCCGGTGGCGGTGCGGGGGCGCGAGATTGTGCTTTCGGCCAGCGTGGGGGTGAGCCACTATCCGGAATCCGGCGGGACGGGCGGCGAATTGTTGCGCGACGCGGGGCACGGGCTGAAGCGGGCCAAACAGCGTGGCGGAGGCGTAGTGAACTGTGCGCACCGCCAGTGCGGTCTGGCGCCGGAGCGGCGGTACGAGTTGGAGCAGGCGCTGCGGCTGGCGATGGAGCGCGATGAGTTTGCACTCCGTTACCAGCCGCAGGTAGACCGCGCAGGGCGGCTGCATGGCCTGGAGGCGCTGATCTGCTGGCATCACGAGACGCTGGGACAAGTGGACACGGCGATGTTCATCCGGCTGGCGGAAGAGATCGGCGTGATCACGGCGATTGGCGAATGGGTGCTGGACCGGGCGTGCCGGCAGATCGGGCAGTGGCGGGACGCAGGGCTGCAGCCGCCGCGGGTGGCGATCAATGTATCTCCGGTGCAGTTTGCGTCGCCGGGCTTTGTGGACCGGGTGAAGCGAGCACTGGCGGAGCGGGACGTTGACGGCGGCGAACTGGAGATGGAGGTCACCGAGGGCACGATCCTGCAGGACTTGGAGGAATCGACGGCGCGCATGGCCGAACTCCGCGCCCTGGGCGTGCGGATCGCGCTGGACGATTTCGGGGTGGGTTACTCGCCGCTGGCGTATCTGAACCAACTGCCCCTGGACGTGCTGAAGATCGACCGCACGTTTGTTGGGCAGAGGGCACACCCGGCTGGCGGAATGCGGCTGGTGGAAACGATGACGGTGCTGGCGCACCAGCGGGGCCTGGCCGTGGTGGCCGAGGGGGTGGAGACGGAGAGCGAGCTGGCGATGGTGCAAGCGGCGCGGTGCGACGCCATGCAAGGCTATCTGATCGCGCCGCCGCTGGAGCCGGGAGAGATCGAGCGGCTGTTGCGGACGCGCGAATCTCCAGTGGCCCGGCTGGGGCGGTATTTTGTGGCGGCGCGTTAGGGCAGTTCGCGGACGGCGATGTTGCGGAAGCGCTGCTTGCCGCCCTCTTTCCAGATCTGGGTGCCGCCGTGGACCTGGACGGCGATCATGCCATCGAGAGCGCCATCGGCGGCGTGGTTGGCGGTGTCGGCCCATTCTGTGACGCGGGTGCCGTTCATCCAGACCTGAATGCGCGGGATGTCGCCTTCGATGCGGGCGCGGA
Source organism: Bryobacterales bacterium (assembly GCA_038327695.1). GTDB lineage: Bacteria > Acidobacteriota > Terriglobia > Bryobacterales > Bryobacteraceae > Paludibaculum. The sequence continues at coordinate 4,243 of JBBQLF010000248.1, read as the reverse complement.
TGGAGTTCCACTCGCCGCGCTTATAGTACTTCTCCCAATCGAGGATGCTGTAGGTGGGCACGCCCTTGAGGCGCTCGCCATAGACGCCGCCGAGGGTGCCTTTTTCGCGGTAGTCGAGTAGCACCTGGTAGGCCTCGCCCTTTTCGCTGGAGCGCAGGAAGAGGCCGCCGTCACAACCCCAATCGGGGTTCAGTTCGACGTAGACTTCAAAGTTTTTGTACCTCTTGTCCGTGAGGATAATGCCGCCCTTGCCGGCGGGGTTCTGCATGCCGGTGAGGATGCCGTTCTCGACACGCCAGTCCGGTGTGGTGCCGTGGTGGTTGGTGGTGGAGACGTGCCAGCCGGTGGTGTCCTTGCCGTTGAAGATGGGGGTGAAGCCGGCGGGGACGGAGGCCGCTTCGGCAGGGACGGGGACCAGTTCGTAGTGGCGCGGGAGGGGCATGGCGGCAGCGCGCTGGCGGGCGTCGAGTTCGGCGTCGAGGGCGTCGAGGGCGTCCATGGCGGGCTTGGCCTTGGCGAGGGAGTCGCCGGCCATGGGGACCTCAATGGTGCGCCAGCGGGTGTTGTGAATGCCGGTGCGTTTGAGGGTGAGGGCGTGGACGCCGTCGGCCTGCTTGAGCATGGGCGTGGGCAGGGCGGTGAGGTCGAGGCCGGCGGCGAGTTCGGCGGCGGTGAAGACTTTCACCTGCTGGCCATCGATGCGGAGGGCGTAGTGGCCGGGCAGGAGGTTGGTGACCTTGAGGGTCTCCTGGTTGAAGGTCTCGGTGAAGGCGCCGGATTTGACGGCGAGGGCGGTGGGGGCGTCGGAAAGATCGACGGGCATGGGCAGCGAATTGTCCGTCTGAGTCCAGGCGAGGCCGTTGTTGCCGCCTTTGAGATTGGAGACGGCGGTGTTGACCGGCGGGACGAGCTTCCTGGTTTTGGCATCGATCTCGACGCCGCTTACGGCGCCGCTGGCGCCCCAGCTCTTCAGCAGCGCGCCGGCCATGATGAGGTGGCCGGAGGCGCCGGGGTGGACGCGATCTGGAATGATGCGCTGCGCGAGCTCGGGGTTGGCGGCGTTGGCCTTCCGGAGCATTTCGACGACAGGGGCGTTGAGGTCGGCGGTTGTCATGCCCTCCTTCCTGGCGAGGAGCTCCAGGAAATTGCCGAACTGGATCAGCGTATAGTTGTAGCCTCCATTCACCGTGGGGGCACGCGTCACGTCGTCGAAGGGCGAGGGGCGGATGGCGACGATTTTCACGCCGGGCACCAACACCTTCAATTGCTGCACCATGGCCTGGTAGCCGGCGGAGAACCATTCGGTGGTCTCCTTGTCAGAGGCGCGGTAGCGGCCGTCGTTCATGCCGAGCATGATGGTGACGACGGTGGGCTTGTAGGCTTGGACATCGCGCTTGAGGCGGAGGTCAATGGCACCGCCGCCGCCGCCGGTGACACGGTCACCGCCCCAGCCGGAGTGGACGAAGCTGACATCGAGTTTGGGATAGCGCGTGCGGACGAACGTTTCGACGAACGTAGTGTAGAGGCGCTGATCGGTGATGCTGTCGCCGTAGAAGACGACGCGATCACCGGACTTGAGGAAGAAGGCGTCCTGCGCGAAGGCGCTTAGCGCCAGAAGGAAGACGAAGAGAAGACGCATGGAGGGTGGACCTTTCAGGAACGGGCTTTGTAGTGGGTTTCGCTGAGGTGGCGCAACCGCTGGGCGGCGGCTTCGGGCGTGATGTCGCGCTGCGGCATGGCGAGCAGCTCATAGCCGACCAGGAACTTGCGGACGGTGGCGGAGCGCAGGAGCGGCGGGGCGAAGTGGGCGTGGAGATGCCAGGCCGGATTGGGCGGGCCGGCGGGGCGCTGGTGGAAGCCGAAGGAGTAAGGGAAAGACGTCTCGAAGAGATTGTCGTAGCGGGTAGTGACGCGCTTGAGGATGTCAGCCAGGCCGTCGCGTTCAGCGGCGTTGAGCTCGTCGAGGCCGCTGACCGGGCGGCGGCTGATGAGCATCACCTCAAAGGGCCAGATGGCCCACCAGGGGACGAGTGCGGCGAAATGATGGTTGGCGCAGACGACGCGGGCGCCATCGGTTAGCTCGTGGTCGAGGTAGTCCGAGAGAAGCGTGCGGCCGTGGGCGCGGAAGTACTCCTCCTGGGCGGCGTGCTCCTTGGCGACCTCATTAGGCACGATGGAGGTGGACCAGATCTGGCAGTGGGGATGGGGGTTGGAGCAGCCCATCATGCCGCCGCGATTTTCGAAGATTTCGACGTAGGCGATGCCGGGGGTGTGGTTGAGTTCGGCGAAGTGCTCCGCCCAGGTGTCGACGACACCGCACAGATCAGCGGGGTCCATTTCGGCGACGGTGAGATCGTGGCGAGGGGAGAAGCAGATGACGCGGCAAATGCCGGCGACGGACTCCGCGCGGAGAAGCGGGTGGGGTTGCGCGGTGCCCGGGGGCGTATCGGGGAGCAGGGCGGCAAAATCATTTTGAAATGAAAATGTTTTGGCGTAGGCGGGATTGCGGTGGCCTCCGGCGCGCTCATTGCCCGGACAAAGGTAACAGTGGGGATCGTAGGCGGGCCGGGTGTCCGGGTGGAGCTTTTCCACCTGGCCCTGCCACGGGCGTTTGGTGCGGTGCGGGGAGACGAGGACCCATTCGCTGGTGAGCGGATTGTAGCGGCGGTGGGGGTGTTCGGTGAGGTCAAACATGCAAATGGAGTTCTCCTGAACATCGTATCGCGGCGGAGTTGGCGGGGTACGGTTTTGTGCGGTGGTTGCTGGCCCTGGCAGGGGCAGTCCCGGATCGCGGCGGGAGCGGGCGGGGCGCGATTGGTAGACTGCTAGCTATGCGGTGGTTCCTTGCCCTGGCCCTGGCCCTGGCTCTTGCAGCCCAGCCTGCTTCTGCGCAGGCAAGCTATGACCTGGTGATTCGTAATGCCCGGATTCTGGACGGCGCGGGCAGCGCCTGGTTTGTGGGCGATGTCGCCGTCCAGGGGGACACCATCGTGGCAGTGGGGCGAGTGGGCGAGGCCACTGCGCGGGCGGCGGTGGACGCGCATGGGCTGACCCTGGCGCCGGGCTTCATCGACACGCACAGCCACGGCATCCAGGGCATCCAGCGGCCGCCAGCAGCCGCCGAGAACCTGATCCGCCAGGGCGTGACAACGATTATCGAGGGGCCGGATGGCAGCTCGCCGTTGCCGATCGGGCCGTTTCTGGACGGGCTGGCGAGGCGGCGGATGGGCGTCAACTTTGGCCTGCTGGCCGGCCACAACTCGATCCGGCAGAAGGTGATGGGCAGCGAAAACCGCCAGGCGACGGCGGCGGAGCTGGAGGCGATGAAGGGACTGGCGCGGCAGGCGATGTTGGACGGCGCGTTCGGGCTCTCCACCGGCCTGTTCTATGTGCCGGGCAACTATGCGTCCACGGAAGAGGTGATCGAGATCGCTAAGGTGGTGGGCCTGCTGGGCGGCCTGCACACGTCGCACATGCGGAGCGAAGCCGATGGGGTGGTGGCGAGCGTCAAAGAGACCATCCGCATTGGCGAGGAGGGCCGGCTGCCGACGCAGGTGACCCACCACAAGGTCATCGGGGCCTCGAACTGGGGCAAGAGCGTGGAGACGCTGCGGCTAATTCATGAAGCCCGCGCGCGGGGCGTGGATGCCACGCTGGACGCGTATCCCTACACTGCCTCCAGCACCGGGCTGGGGGCGGCCGTGGTGCCACAGTGGGCCCGTGCGGGGGGCAGCAAGGCGTTGCGCGAGCGGGCCGCCTCCGCCGAGAGCGGCGCCCGGCTGCGGGCCGGGATGCGCGCCACCATGAACGATACGCGGGGCGGGCCGGACAAGCTGGTGTTGGCTTCCTGCGGCTTTGACCCGGCGCTGGCCGGCAAGACGCTGGCCGAGGCCGCCGGGGGGCGCGATGCGGTGGAGGTAGCGCTGGAGTTTGTCCTGCGCGGCGACTGCTCCGTGGTTTCGCACGCCATCAGCGAAGAAGACATTGAACGGGTGCTGCGCGATCCGCTGACGATGATCGCCTCCGACGGCGGCATTCCGCCGTTCGGCAGCGGTGTGCCCCACCCGCGCAACTACGCCACCTTCGCGCGGGTGCTGGCGCGGTATGTCCGCGAGCGGCACGTGCTGACGCTGGAAGACGCGGTGCGCAAGATGAGCGGCTTGCCGGCGCAGCGCTTCGGCCTGCAGGACCGGGGGCTGATCCGGCCGGGCATGAAGGCCGATCTGGTGCTGTTCGATCCGGC
>JBBQLF010000247.1:0-6896 GCA_038327695.1 Bryobacterales bacterium | reverse complement strand
CCGCTCATGGCCACGTCTCCGAGCCCGAGGTACTGGGCCCACGCGGGGAATACACGCAGGATCGCCGACCTGCCAGTCGTGACTCCAATGAAGGATGCCGTCGCGGATAACCTCCACGGACTCGGAGAACATGGCCGGCGGGGTATCTATAATTAGCAGTTTGCGCAGCGACAAATCGGCGTGTTGAACCGGCGCCAAAACGCTGCTGGCTTTCCGTGCGAGGTTCTCTCCGCGCACGACGAGCGTGATATCTCTGCGCAGTGTTTTCGATCCGGAGCGGAGTTCCAGCGTCAGCGGGTATATGCCGATGCGATCCTTGGCGACGCCGGAAATGCGCCCGTCTTTGAATTCAAGCCCGCGTGGCATTGCGCCTTTCACGCGTTTCCAACTGACGGCGCCAGAGGTCCCTACGACGAGAAACGTGTGATCGACGGGCTTCCCGGCTTCGATCTCCGGCATCGGCCCAATCGGGAACTCGAACGGGGGCTGAAACTCGGCCTCGCCGTTGACTTCATAATATTCGACACCGCTTTCCACGACGCGGCGCCCACCATGACTCACAATGACTTTCTCGCCCTGCACCGCCAGCCGTTGCGCGATCGCTTTCAGGCTGGCGTCCGGAAGATCATCACGGGTCACATTCGAGTACTTGCCGTTCAGGGGTTCGCTCCAGTTCAACTCCGGGAACGGGTACAGCAGGTTCCTTGGAATTCCCTTGGTCCCGTTGACGATCCCGAGAAGGCCGGCCATAGTCGCAGTCTGATTGTCTGCGTCAAACCCAAGTGCGCAACCAATGTCGAGCGTCCTCTGGAAATCGCCGCCGCCGTAGAGCAGTGCGAGAATGCCTAAGGCGCCATTGAGATTGGCGTTGGTTGCCGTGCGGGACGCGACCGGCTCTCCAAAGTACAGCTTCTGGAGCGACTCCTTCCTCGCCGCCTTCCAGTCGCCGGGGTATTTCCTGTGCAGCGCAATCATGTCGTCAACCGTTTGCGCAAACTTGGCGCCGGGCGGAAGGGCGGCCTTGCCGATCTCGATCAGTTTGAGAATGTCGGTTTGGAAGAATGCTGCTGCATACATCGCCCCGTAGTGGACGGTGGGCTGGATGGCCCAGCCGTCGCTCATGATCCTTGCTCCCCATGCGGATTTGCCGGCTGCGTACTGAACCATGCCTGGGGCGGTCACCGCCCAAATTTCGTTGACGAGCTGCGGATCGATCTGGAACCAATGCGGATTGACCGATTTCATTCCGGTCCACGGTGGAGTGTAGCCATATCGCATGGCCCCCACTGCGGCCCGATTGGCAAGCCAGACCTCGCGCCGCACATGGCGCAACCAGAACCCGGTGAGCTGCGCGTACGTGGGCTCGGTCCCGTACTTCTCCATCGCCATCAGATACATGTACTCAATATCGGTGTCGTCGTCCGAGAACGCCCCGTTCAGTTCCTTCATCCGGGCGGCGCCGCGACCGCTGTAGCCGAGGGGGAAAGTGGTGGGACCAGGCTCGTAGAAGTACTTCTGCTCGTGGGCCAGACCGTAGATATTACCGACGCATTGCCCCAACCACGAGGCATAGACTTTATCCCGGTATTCGGCCACGGATATCTTCTGCCGGGATGCAGCGGACAGCGTTGCACACGCGGCCAGGCTGATGAGGATTGAAGTGCGCAAACGGATCAAACGGTGAACCTCCGCAATCAGCTAGTTCAAGAATGCCGGGTCATGCTCGTCCTGGCGGCATGACCCGGCACATTGGTAACGCGGAACGGGGGCAGTTTACCAGTACACTCTCAAGCCCAACTGGACCTCACGGGGATCGTTGCAGGTGGACCACACCTGCCCGAATACTCCGCTGTCGATGGCCGTGTTCGGACCGCAGAACTGAGGGTGATTGAAGGCGTTGAAGGCCTCGGCCCGGAACTCCACTTTCAAGCTCTCCCGCCAGAGATGGAGATCAAACGACTTCATGAGCGACAGATTAGCGGAATTGACCCCGGGCGACCTGACGCTGCTCAGAGTGCGGGGTGCGTTTCCAAGCGTGTACGGTGCAGGCTTGGTGGCCGCTCCTGGATTGGCGAAATACTGCAGCCGGAAGTTGTCACTGTCCGTCCTCAGCAGATCGGCAGAAAGGTTGGGACGCTGCGCTCCGTAGGTTGGCAGTGCCTGGCTGCCCCTGAAGTACAGGGCTAACGGCTGACCCGAGGAAAATCGCCAAATGCCGTTGGTCTTCCAACCACCGAGCACGGCGTTGACGGCAGGATGCCAATTGCCGCCAATGGCCTTCCCGCGGCCGAACGGCAGTTCGTAGACGTAGCTGAAGCCGAGCACTTGCGGAATGTCGAAGGAAGAGACGGCGTGTTCCGCACTGCGATCATTGGGATTCTGCAGGCTCGTGGCAATGCCGGCCATCCAGCCTAGACTGCCGACCGAGGCATCGTCCATTGATCTGGACCACGAGTAAGTGGCCAGCATCTGGAAGCCGTGCGAGAAGCGTTTCTCGACCTTGAGCTGGAGAGCGTTGAAGTTGGAGCTGGCCACGGGCAGCGGCACCGTGGAAAACGCTGAATATTGCGGGTACGGCCGCTTGAGTTGCGCCTTGCTGATCACCGGAGTGTTCAGGGCTGAGCCGGCGGGCAGATAGCCGTAGAAGGGGTTCGGGACCAGCGTGGCGAGGTCAGTGAGCTGTGCGGGGGTGTAGGATATAATCTCGCTACCAAGGTGGTTCGCATCGCCGGTGCCGCCGAAGTAGAGCTTGCTGCCCTTCTTCCCGATATAGTTGGCATCGATCAGGAATCCGCCGCCCAATTCGCGCTGAAGGCCGACGGTCCAGGTCTGCTCATAAGGCGTGGCGTTCAGCATGCTGGAACGCGCGGGAGAACCGCTAATGCCGTCGCCGACGAACGACATTGCGCCGAGGCTGGAGCCGGGAGGCATCAACGGTCCAGTTCCAGGGAACGGATCCGACAGGCGGCCCCACGGCGTCTGGCCATCGCCTTGATAGTTGGTGATCCAGGGCGTATTGCGGCTAAAGCCCTGCGTACCACTGCCGCTTCCGGCGGCGCCGCGGATGGTGCTGGAGTAGAAAAGGCCGTAGCCGCCGCGCAAAACGGTCTTGTCAGTGATCTTATAGGCGAATCCAAGGCGAGGCGCCCAGTTGTTGCCGTCCCAGCCGTACGTGTTGCGATTGTTCCCATCGACGAACTGCATGCCGCCCTTGAGGTTCGACATGCCAGGCACCACGAGCGGCGAGTTCATGTCCAGGTCGATGAAACTCTGCCGGTTGTAACGCTCCGTCCGGGGCGTTTCGATGTCGTAGCGAAGTCCCATGTTCAGAGTGAGCCGGTCATTGGCGCGCCAGTTATCCTGCACGAAGCCGGAATAGGCGAAGTTCTGTGTGCTGACCCATGCGGGCATGGCGTACGAGGATGGTGGACCGTATCCGATGCCGGTCAGGAAACTCGCCATGTCGTCGCCTCCGCCGGCATAGTAGTACTGAGCCGTGGAGAAGTAGGTGAAAGCAAACAGGCCGCCAGGATTGCCGGGTTGGACGAAGTTGGTCCGGTGCATGCGCACTCCGCCACCGATCTTCAGTTCATGGCGGCCCTGCAACCGGCTGATACTGGCGTTGAAGTCGTGGGTGTCCAAGCCTCTGCGCAGCATGAGGTAGGGGAGGGAGCCGATGGATACGCCCATGGGCGAGGCGTAGGAGTTGATCGCGATGCCCGGGCTGGTCTTGAAGCCGGACCTGTGCATGTAGTCGGGCAGCCCCAGGGTATTCATGGGGTCTTCCGGGAAATTCGTAGCCACATCCCGCTGATCAGTGAACTGCCGCGTGAATCCGTAAGTGGCGTTAAGCAGCGTGGTGGAGCTAAAAATATGAGTGTGATTTAGCGCGGCCAAGGGCGCGTTGATGACTGCAGGGCCAGTAACGGTAGGATTGAATATATTGCCAAACGGGTTCGTACCGGAGAACTGGCCGGACTGCCGGGAGACCTTCAGGCTGGTGCGGTCCTTTGCGCTGAATGCGTGGTCCAGCTTCGTATCCCATTGGTAGCCCTTCGTCTGGCTGGTTCCCGTGGCCATCCAGTTGTTCCTGCGGTTGTAGTTGGACTGCCCCACGTTGACGTTCGGCATGGGGAAGTAGGTCATCAGCTTCAAGGCGACCGGGTCCATCAGGTTGCCTGGTTTCGCCGCAAGATCCATGCTGGTGCCGGCGAGCTTCGGGCTCCCTGGGCTCATGTAGGTGCCCATATTGTTGAAAGGGATGTAACCCATACGGACCGGAACACCAAGCGAGGGAACGTAGACGCCAGTGTAGGGATCCCACAACTGGCCATTGGGATCGCCGCACATTCCGCTGGCGCTGAACCCGGTGGAGCAGACTTCCTGGAAATCGCCCTTCCTCATCGCCGCGCTCGGAACTCCGGCCTGGAACGTTACCGGGCTCTTATCGATCAACCCTTCGATATTGCCGAAATAGAACGTTCTGTCTTTCTTGATGGGACCGCCGATGGTTCCGCCCAGGCGGTTGTAGTGGCGGCTCGCCATCTTCTGATTGTTGGAATTGGCGAACCAGTTGTTGGCCGTAAGGGCGTTATTCCGCAGGAACCAGCTGCCGCTACCGTGAATCGCGTTCGACCCGGAGCGCGTGACCACGTTCATGACGGTGGAGCCGGTGAAGCCCATGTCGGCGCTGAACCCGGACTGTTGGACCTTGAACTCCTGGACTGCGTCGACAGAAGGCTGATATAGCGGGATGATGCCGTCGGCCTCATAGGACGACGTGCTGACGCCGTCCAAGAGTACATCGGTGGTGGCGGCGCGGCTGCCGTTCGAAACGAAATTGGTGGAGTAGTAGGAGATCTTGAACCCACCGGACGGCTGCGTAATTCCGGGAGCCAGGCTGGCCAGATCGAACACGCCCCTACCCAATAGCGGGAGCTCGTTGATGAACGTGCGGTTCAATTCCTGACCGGTGGCGGAATCCTGTGTGGCCAGGGCCGTCGTCGCCGCGCTCACCTCCACGGACTGCGATCCAGTCCCCAGCGTGAGGCCGACGTCCAGGCTGGCGTTCTGATTCACCGCTATGACGATGCCATTCTGCACGAACGCCTTGAAGCCCGGCGCCTCCACGCTCAGTTTGTACTTGCTCGGCGGCAGCGCCCGAACCAGGTAGCGGCCGCTGCTATCAGTGACGGCGGTGAAGGCGGTCCCCCTGTCAGTGTCCGTAGCGGTGACGTTGACGGCCGGGACTACCGCACCCGACGGGTCGGTGACAATGCCGGTGAGCGTGCCGCTGTAGAGTTGCGCCCACACGGGGCTGGCTAGGAGGCAGAGGGTGGCAACGGCCACGATCAACCTAAACGTGATGGAGAGGCGGATTGCCTTGGAGACAATTATGTGAGACGGCATGGTCAAAGTACCTCGACTACGGGATGACTCGGATTGGATCTATCGTCGCGGTCTGCTGCGCGCGCTTCGGCGCTCGCAGATTCCCGAGACTGAAGGCGGGCTGGTTCCGTGGACGCTTGCGCGCGAAGGCCCGAGGCGCCAAAGGCGATGAGGCGATCTAGAAAACGGTCGGGCGTGTCCAGAAGGTTCTGACCCTCGTGGAGACGCTTCATATCCTGACTGTTAAGCAGCGAGTAGACTACGCCGCCGAAGAGGAAATGCGTCCAGAAGAAGAGATCCGTATCGGGAACGGCGGGGAGCGCTCTTCTGTACGCTGCCAGGAAGCGAGGAATCAGTCCCTCGTACAGGTGCTGAATGAACCCGCTCAGCTCCGGATCGGGCTCCTGCTGGAGCCTCCCGACGAGAAGGATGAAGTTCCGGTTCGAGGTCCACGCTCGTACCATGGGCTCAAATAGCGCACGAAGGGCAGCCTCGATGGTCAGGGGTGCGCCTTGGGCGGCAGCTTCGGCTGCCTCCAGGGCGCGTAGACGTTGCTCGTTCAAGGGCAGGAAGCTTTTCTCGTAGACTGCCCGCACCAACGCGTCCTTGGACCGGAAGTGATAGTTCACCGCGGCGATGTTCACCTCAGCCGAGTCCGTGATTTCTTTCAGTGAAGTCCCTCGTATGCCCTGCTTGGCAAAGAGGTCTTCGGCTGCGTACAGTATCCGTTCGCCGGTGGTTTTCGTGGCTTCTTCAGTTGCACTCATTGGAAAATTGACCTATTGATCAACGTCACGCTTCAATCGGACAATTGAAGTATCCATTTGAATCGTGCATTTGTCAAGAGAATTCTTCCTGAACTCCCTCTGTCGCGGTATCGGTACCGCTTCTCGACTGTACTAGAGTGCTACTCCGCGCCACAAGGCAAAAATGCAGAAAAGTTCTCAATCTCACCGCATTGCTCTTGCGTCGTTGACGCGGTGGTGCTAGATTCGAGACTGTTGCGGTACCGTTACCGCGATGCCAGTCAAAATGAGCTACGAGAGTCGGCCATGCCATTTGTCCTAAGGTTTGTCCAGACATACCACCCCAGGGACCGGGTTGAGTTCATGAAGTGGGAGGCGTTGTTCGCAGCGATGGAACAGAGGCGAGACGACCTGCCGAAAGGGCGCCGGTCGCAGCCGGTTAGGGGCCAACTGCCTACAAACTCCCTCATTTGGGAGTGCGATTTCGAGACCCTGGCGGATGCACAAGCGGCCATCCTGTCGTTTTCGAACGACGAGGAGCATCAACGCCTCTATCAGGGCCAGGTCGCTTACATGACCGAGGCTTCCACAGAGATCAACGAGGTCCTGACGTTCGCGACGGCCGGGGAACTGGAACCGTGAACACCAAACATCTACTGAACTGGTGCAGCATCCCGGTTGAGCAACTGAGCGGCCACCCAGGCCTCCGTTGCCGTCTGCGCCTGGTGCCCGATTCCGCTGCCATGGGCGTCCTGATGGCGG
>JBBQLF010000246.1:0-6924 GCA_038327695.1 Bryobacterales bacterium | reverse complement strand
TGGCGGTGCTGCTCCGCGTACCGGCTCCGTTGAAGACGCGCTTGCGCTCCCTCGCGTTCGCGGCTCGGTTACGGCCGTGCCTCGGAAGCGCTTTCTAAGCCGGGCGCGTCAGCAAGCGGTTGGCACGGTTGTCTCATGACGGGTCCCAGGCCGCTGCCGGCGGCCGGTCAGGCATAGAACTCCTGGCGGTGCTGCTCGGCGTACCGGCTCAGCCGCGCCGTCACGTCCGGATACCGCTCGGCCACATTGTTGGTCTCAAACGGGTCTCTCTCCATATCGAACAGCGAAAGTCCGATCGAGTCCTGACGGAACTTGCCGGGCTTGCCGTCATTGCCCGCCGCGATCAATGTCCGGTAGGCGTGCGGCAGGTGCAGCTTCCAGTGGCCGTCGCCGCTGAGGACGCCCTCGAATGTGGCGTTGGTGGAGAAGGCGTAGAACTCGTGCGGATTGGCGGCGCCGGGCTTGTCCACGATCAGGTCCCACACGTTCCTGCCGTCAATGGGGTTTTTCGGCAACGGCGCGCCGGTCAGTTGGGCGAACGTGGGCATCAGGTCAATGGTGCAAAACGCCCGGGCCGAGGCCGAGCCGGGCTTGATCCTGCCCGGATAGCGCATGAGGCAGGCGCTGCGCGTGCCGCCGTCGAAACCGGTGCCCTTGGCCTCACGGAACGGCGTGGCGCCGGCGTGATTGCCGTATGAGGTCCAGGGGCCGTTGTCCGACGTCATCACCACCAGCGTGTTCTCCTCCAGCCCGTTGTCCTGGAGCGCCTTCATGATCTCGCCGACGGACCAATCGATCTCCATCATCACGTCGCCATAAACTCCTGCGCCCGATTTGCCCTGGAACCGCTCGCTCCGGAACAGCGGCACGTGCGGCATGGAATGCGGCACATACAACAGGAACGGGTTCGCCTTCTGGCGCTGGATGAAATCGACGGCGTGGTTGGTATACCAGGTGGTCAGCATCGGCTGGTGCTCGGGCGTGACACGCTCAATTTTGATCTTCCCGTTCTCCCAGAACTGCAGCGGAAACTTGCTGTAGCCCTGCGGGTTTTCCGGATGGAACTCCCACATATCGTTGGAGTACATCAGGCCACAGGATTCGTCGAAGCCGCGCGCCGGCGGCCGCGTCTCCGGCTGATCTCCGATGTGCCACTTGCCGAAGACCGCGGTCCGGTAGTTGCTGGCCTGCAACACCTGGCCCATGGTGGCAAAGCTGGGATCCAGCCCGCGGGCGCGCGGGCCGTGCGCGCCGAAGACCTTCGTGCGGCCCGGATAACACCCGCTCATCAGCGCAGACCTCGACGCCGAGCACACCGCCTGCGGCACATAGAAATTGTTGAAGCGGCAACCCTGGCTGGCCAGCTTCTCCACGTTGGGCGTCGGATAGTGCGGATGGCCGAACGGCTTGAAATCGGCCCAGCCGGAATCGTCCAGCATGATGACGACGATGTTCGGCGGGCTGGCCGCGCGCGCGGTTCCAGGCAGCGCCAGCGCGGCCAATCCGGCGCCCGCGGCTTGATGCAGAAACTGTCTTCGATTCATCGGCTCAATCCTCCGTCCGCTCGTCCCGCCACCGCCCCCGCGCCCGCAACTCGTTCACCTCGGCCTCCGCCATCTCCTTCAGCCGCAGTGCATCCACCTTCGCCACGCGGTTCAGCGGCAGCGTCCCGGCTTCCACAATTACATAGTGCAGCGGCCGCATGTAGCTCGTCAGAGTGCGCGCATGACGCCGCAACTCGGCCTCCGTCAACTCCACGCCCGGCCGCTTCTCCACGAAGGCCACAATCGCCTCCATCCAGATCGGGTGCTCCACACCCACCACGCCGCACGACGCCACTTTGTCCGCCAGCCCGCAGATGTGGTTCTCCACGTCCCCGGGAAACACCTGGTAGCCGGCCGGTTTGATCACCCACTTGGCGCGGCCGGCAAAGTGCAGCCCCACCGCGTCCACATGGCCCATGTCGCCGGTATAGAGATACCCGTCGCTGGAGATCGCGCGCGCCGTCGCCTCCGTATCGTTGACATAGCCGGCGAACGTCTGCGGCCCGCGGAAACACACGTGGCCGATCTGCCCCGCCGGCAGTTCACCGCCGGCCCGCCCGTCGCCGTGCATCGGCTCGCGGATGGTCATCGGATACAGCTCCATTGCCTGGCCGATCCCCGCCGCCAGTTCGTCCATATCGCCCGTCGGCGGCGTGAACGTGCAGAACCCGGAGGCTTCGGTGAGCCCCAGGCCGGTTGCGATCCGCGGAGCCATCGTCTTCAACTGATCCAGAAACGGCCGCGGCACGGACTGCCCGCCGTACACCACGATGTCCAGGCTCGACAAGTCCCGCTTGCCGTAGTCCGAATGCCGCCACTCCATCAGAAACATCGCCGGAATCTGCCCCAGCAGCCGCACGCGGTACTTCTCAATCGCCTCCAGCGTCTTGCCGGCATCGAAGATCTCCAGCATCACCGCCGTGCCGCCGAAAAAAAGGGTCGTCATCAGCAGCTCCGCCTGGCCGCCCACGTGCGACGATGGCAGATTCACCATCACCCGCGACGCCTCAAACTCAAACGCCGTCCCCAGCGTCAGATTCTGCGCCGTAATCGATCCGTGCGTCAACAGCGCCGCCTTCGGCCGGCCCGTGGAACCCGTGGTGAAAATCACCTGCGCCCCGTCGGAGCGCTCCACCAGCGGCCACTCCACCGGCTCGGGGGCCTCCGCCGCCGCCCGGCACAGTCCGGCAAGCCCCGCGCCGTCCCAGTAGTGCGCAATGGAGGGGCACTCCGTGCGCGGGTCCAGCCCCAGCACCGTCACGTACCCGCGCGGCTGCACCAGAGTCAGGCAGCGCACAACCTCATCCCTGGAGAGCCGCAGATCCAGCGGCACATGCACCACGCCGATGCGGAAACACGCATATTCCAGATAGATGTGCTCGGTCATCAGAGGCAGGCTGGCCGCCAGGTAGTCGCCCTTGCGGAAGCCGAGCCGCAACAACTCCGCCGCCAGCGCCATCGACATCCGCTGCAGCGCCGCCCAACTCGCTGTCGTGTCGCGCGTGGCGTTGATCAGCGCCGGCGCCTCCGGCGTGCGCGCCGCCCAATAGTCCACCGCGCCATGGATCAGGTGGCGTTCCCGGTATTGGGTCTCATACTGGGCTTGGGTGCAGTTTGGCAGGGGCATCTGAATTATCTTCGTAGTATGACCCTGTCCCGCGCAATCGCCTTCTTCCTGCCGGCCCTCGTCATGGCCGCGGACCCCTACCTCTTCACATCCTTCCGGGGCAACGGGGAAACCGGTGTCTATCTGGCCAGCTCCAGCGATGGTTATCAATGGACCCCGCTCAACAATGATCAGCCCGTCGTCAAGCCGCAGCACCCCGGCATGTTGATGCGCGACCCCCATCTGGCCCACGGCCCCGACGGCTGGCACATGGTCTGGACCACCGGCTGGACCCGCGGCGCCGGTGCCGGCGCGAAGCTCACCATCGGCCACGCCACCTCGCCCGATCTCGTCACCTGGGGCGAGCAGCAGCTCATCGAGATTCCGCTGGAAGGCGCGCGCAACGCCTGGGCGCCGGAGTCCGTCTGGGACGCCCAGGCCAAACAGTGGATCATCTTCTGGTCCAGCACCATCCCCGGTAAATTCCCGGACACCGAAGGACCCGGCGACACCGGCTACAACCATCGCGTCTACGCCATGACCACCAGGGACTTCAACACATTCTCCCCGCCCAGGTTGTGGTTCGATCCCGGCTTCAACTGCATCGACGCCACGCTGATCCAGGCCGGCGCCAAGTGGATGATGGTCTTCAAGGACGAGCGCAAGAACCCCGTGCAGAAGCGGCTTCGCCTGGCCTCGGCCGCCTCCCCCATGGGGCCGTGGACCAACGTCACAGAGCCCTTCACCACGGATTGGGTCGAAGGCCCCTCCGTCCTCAAGATCGGCGCCGAGTGGTTCATCTACTTTGACCACTACGCCAAGCCCCATTACTACGGCGCTTACAAGACCACGGACTGGAAGACGTTTGAGGATGTCTCAGCCAAAATGAAGTTCCCTGAGGGCCACCGTCACGGCACCGCCGTCTCCGTCACGAACCGGCCGCGATAGGCCCACAGCCCGAGCGCCGGGTTTGAGATGTAGAACACCTCTTCGCCGTTCACGTCGTTGAACCCGTCCACCAGCTTCGCCGGATCGTACTGGCGCGTCATCTCTTCCAGCGGCGCATAGCGGAAGTTGACGCCCTCCACCTCTTCCCGTGTCAGGTGGCCCGGGCAGTAAGTGATGGAGAAACGCCCCTCGGACGACCCGTGAATCAGGTGCGCCGCCGCGCCCAGGCTGGCGGCCAGATCCGCGTTCGTCTTTACCAGTTCCAGCACGCGCGGCGTGCCCACATACCCGTACTTGCGGATCAGCTTGTCAATCGTGGCGTCCTCGCCAAACTCCTTCACACCGGGTGCCAGCACGATCAGTTCCGCGTCATCAGCCAGCGCCATGCGCGTGCGGTAGACGCTCTTGTTGCCCAGCCATGTGCTCCGGAACTCGGACGGATCCAGGAACACCACAGCCTTTTTGATCTCGCGCTCCATCATGACGAAATTGACTTCCAGGCTCAGCGCCGACGCCTTCTCGAAGCACTCCACGTCGTCGCCGATATAGAGGCCGCGCATCACCAGTTGGCCCGCCGCGTTCTTGCCCATCACGGTCTGCACGTAGACGATCGGCAGGTGTTGGGCGAAGTGATCCGAGGCGTAGTTCAGCACGCGCCGCACCGGCGTATCGGCGCGGCCCATGATGCGCTCCATGCCGTACACCGCGCCCAGGAAGTGGCTCTTGTTGATGCCCTCGCTGCCGCCCGTGCCGACGAACACGTTCTTGTTGTAGTTCGCCATGCCGATCACTTCATGCGGCACCACCTGGCCGAGCGAAAGGATCAGGTCAAAGCCGCCCTCCACCAGTAGATTGTCCACCTGCGCCGGCCACGTGAAATCCAGCAACCCCTCGGAGACCTCGCTCATGTAGGCGCCCGGCACCTCGCCCAGCGTGGTGATCCCGGTCTTCCAGTCGTGCACGCGGAACAGCGACGCCGGCACGCCGCCGAACATATGTTCGATCTCCGGCGCCGACATCGGCACGTGCGTCCCTATGGCCGGCAGCACGTCCGTCAACCGCTCGCCGTAGTAGTCCCACGCATACCGCGTCAGCTCGCCGGCTCGTGAATGATAGCGCGTGATGTCCGGCGGTAACGCCAGCACCTTTTGCCGAGCCCCCAGCTTGTCCAGGGCGCTGTAGAGCCCTGCCCGGATATCAGCGGACGAAAGCTCAGTGGTCTTGGAACCGGCGGCAAAGAGCAGACTCATGCCCCGATTATATCGGTTCGCCCTTCACGTACTCGGCCACGCTGCGATAGGTCCGGTCTTTGTACAGCCGCCCGCCGTCCTCCACGGGCGCGGTCCAGTTGTTGGCCCACGAGTCGCCGGTCTGGTGCATCCAGATCTTCAGCCCCTCGTCGAGTTGCTTCATCGTGGAGGCGGCCGCCCGGTCCGTCACCAGGTTCCGCTGCTGGAATGGATCGGCCTCCATGTCATAAAACAGCCACGGCTTGGACTCGTACCGCGCATACAGATATCGATCCGTGCGCACGCCCCGCCAGCCCTCCGCCGTCCTGTCGCCCGCGTAGGGCCCGAAGATCTGGAGGTAGGCCGAAACCGGAGATTGCGATGACTTGCCCTTCATCACCTCGGAGAGGTCCGAACCCTGCATCGTCTTCGGCGTGGGCACGTCACAGAACGGCAGCAGCGTGGGCGCGAAATCCACATGTGTGAACAGCGCTTTCGATACCTGCCCGGCCTTGATGCGCTGCGGATAGCGCACGATGCCGGGCACGCGGATGGACTCATCCCACGGCTTGCGCTTCAGGATCTCGCCCTGGGATCCGAGCATGTCGCCGTGGTCTGACGAGAACAGCACCAGCGTGTCCTCCTCCAGCCCGAACTGCCGCAGCCCGCGCATCATGCGGCCCACCTGATCGTCCACCGCTGTTGTGGCCGCGTAGTAAGCGGCGATGTCCTTTCGCCCCGCGCGCGGCGTGTCTTTCCAGTTCGGCCGCATCGTCAGACCCAGCGGCGTGTAGCGCCGCATGTAGGGCTCCGGCGCGCCATAGGGATCGTGCGGCGGTCCCATGAAGACGGACAGGAAGAACGGCCGCTCGTCCTTCTTCGACACCTCCATGAACTCCAGCGCCAGGTTCGTCCAGCCCTCCGCTTCAAAGACCTTCAGCCGCCGCGGCTCCGGCGTGTCCCGGAAGTACGTGTTGTCGAAATGGCGGTGGGAGCACTCGTTCGCCGCCCAGAAATCGAAGCCGTGGCGGCGCGGCCCCGGGGGTACGAATCCAGGCTCGCGCGGCCCGCCGTCCAGGTGCCACTTGCCGATGAAGCCCGTCCGGTAACCTGCCTCTTTCAGCGCCGACGACAGTGTCACTGACGACTCGCGAAAACGCAGATCGTTGGCCGTCATTCCATTGGTGTGGCAGTACTGGCCGCTCAGGATCGCCGCCCGCGCCGGGCAGCACACCGGGCTGTTGGCGATGGTGTTGGTGAAGCTCATCCCCTCGCGCGCCAACTGGTCGATGTTCGGCGTCTGCACGTCCTCGTTGCCCAGACAACCAACCGATTGAGCCCGCAACTGGTCCGGCAGGATCAGCAAGATGTTGGGCCGGCGCGGACGATTCATCAGCGTGGGCGCAGCCAGGAATGCGCGGCGAGTCACCATGGTTCACACTGTACCTTATGACACGCCTGGTCTTGGTCCTCTCCTTCAGTCTCGCCCTCTGTGCGCAATCCTTTCAGGCCGGCTACGCACGCCGCGACATCACGCCGCGCGAGCCGGTCCCGATGTGGGGCTACGGTTCGCGCCACGATGCCCTGTCGCAAGGCA
>JBBQLF010000245.1:0-6928 GCA_038327695.1 Bryobacterales bacterium | reverse complement strand
CCCTTTGGACCACTTGGTCTTGCGTCCTCCAGCTTTGCCGGTCGCCGCTCACGATGACTGGTATCGCATCACTCCTCCCTCCTCGCTGGAGGACGCAGCACCAAGTGGCGCGGCCCGCGCGAGTATTTCAGCAGCCTGCTAGATCTCGCCAACCGCCCGCTCGATGAGGCTGCGCGCTACAGACTGGGTGCCCGTGTGCTCCACATAGTTGGTGCTCATGGCCAGCAGCGCGGCGGCATAATCCAGCTTGTCGCCGGAGAAGTCCACGAACGTCCTGAGGCCCCCCAGCACGCCGTCCAGCGTGATGCCGTATTTGCCGGTAAACTCGCCAACGTAGGACTCCATGGACCCCACGGCGCTGGTGACATAGGAAAGCGCCGCGCCGGCCGCGCCACCGCCCGGGAGGATCCCCTTGGCCTTCTGGAAGAAAGCACTCTCCTCGATATCGGAAACGTCGAGATTCCGCACTTGGTCCATCATCTTGGCCGCGAAATCGGGACCCAGCGGCACCAGCCCGTCGAACGTCACGATGGCTGACATGCGGATCAGGTTCTCCTTCTCATAGGAACCGACCGCCGACATGAAATCGCTGATGCCGTCACCGGGGAAGCCATTGGTGTAGCAGAAACCCACCGCCTCGGCCACCAGTTTCATGGCGAGGTTCAGGGCCTGAGACTTCTCCTGCGGCGGAGTGAGCCGCTCCAGGAACGATAGAAGCCGGATCTTCTCCCCCACGCGGTGGGCCATGACGGCGGCGCCGAGCGCGGCATCCACGTTATCGACGGTCTGATAGATGGTGATGGCGCGCTGATAACCCTGCGAGTTGTCGCCGTAAAGCTGGATGGCGCGGTTCCGGATCTGCGACACCATGTCCGGGTCGGACTCGCCCGTGACCAGCCGGATGGTGTTGTCGAAACCGGTGACGTTCTGCCACTGCCCGGGCGTAATCTGGTCCAGCAGGCCGAGCACGCGGATGGTGAGGCCTTCGGTAGGGAGACTGTCGACGAGTTGTTCGATGGACTTGCTCATGGAGTCCTCCTACTTCCTGGCCAGAGCGGCCAATGCGGCCAACTTGCACTTACCGAGCCACGCTTCGCGGTCAGCGGCGGTGAAAGAGGGTGCGGCCGAGCGGGCCTGGACTTGGTACCGGCCGCCCACTAGAACGGCCGTGCCCTGCACGCCCACAGCGGCGGCGGGGAAGCCGGCAATCTGCCTGGTGCTGGTCTTGAACTTGTCGCGGGCGCTGGGGTTGGCGGCCGTGTCGGAGATGGTGAGCGTTCCAACCTTCTTGCCGTCCTGGACTATGTCGGCTTGCGAGAAGCCGTCCTTCTCCTGACTGAAGGTCAGCTTGTAGCCGGCCGGGGCTTCGGGGAAGGCCTTGTTCAACGTGGATCCGGAGATCGCTTCGGCTTGCGGGATCGCCTTGGGGGACGTGACGGCGGCCGGGGATCGGGCCGGTAGTTCGGCTGGCTTGTTGGTGGACCGCCAGAGGAAGTAACCTGCCATCAACAGGACCAGGATAATGATGAGTTTCTTCACGGAGATTGTCCTTTCGGGTCCGGTAGGGAATCGGAGCCGTTGCTGTATGATAACTCGTTGAAAGCGGAGAAGGACCAGCCATGCAGGAGTTCGGCCAGTTCCAGTACGACGAGACCCAGCGGTTGCTGTTCCGCGGCGGCGCGCTCTTCCCACTGGAGCCGAAGGCCCTGGAAACTCTTCATGCGCTGCTGGTCCGGCGCGGCCAGGTGGTGGAAAAGGCGGAGCTGTTGCGCCTGGTGTGGCCGGACACCGTAGTGGAAGATGTTGGTCTGGCTCGCAATATTTCGCTCCTGCGCAAAGCGCTGGGGGAAGAGGCGGGCAGTTGCATTGAGACAATCCCCAAGCGCGGCTACCGGTTCACGGCCCCGGCCGCGCCGGCGGTGCCTGTGCCTCGTCCGGGGCAGGCAGCGCCGCGCTGGCTGCTGGCCGCGGCTCTGTTGGGGGCCCTGGCCGGGCTAGTCTACTGGCAGTTTTACCGGCCCTCCCGGTTCGTAGCCGGCGGAGACCGGTTCGCGCGTTTGGCCGTGGTGCCGCTGGAGAATCTGAGTCCGGAATGGGAGTCCGTCGCTCTCGCCCGGGGCCTCTCCGAGACGCTGGTGGCGGAACTGGCGAGGCTGGATCGCGTGCAGCTCATCTCGCCGGCCACCGTGCGGCGCTACCAATGGGTGGGGATCTCCCCCGCCATGATGGGGCGCCTGCTGGGCCTGGACGTCCTGGTGGAAGGCACCGTGCAGAGGGCCGGCGGCCGCGCCAGCGTTTCCATCCGGCTGGTGGACGTGCATTCGGGCCTGCTCATCTGGGCAGAGAACTTCGACCAACCCGCTGCCGAGGCAGCGCCGGGCCACGCTGGCCTGGCCCGGGCGGTGGCGGCGCAGATTGGTGGCCGGTTGGGGCTCAATGGGCGCTAAGGACTCACGGCACGCCCGCTCTGCCAGCGCGTGCGGTTCGGAATCGGGTCCTGAGCCGCGCGCGTTAGCACGCGGTTGGAGTTATTCCCTGACGGGCCCTTAGGCGCTCAACTGCTGTTTTGGGGGTCACGGAATAACAGTGCCAGTTCGGCACGCCCGCTCTGCCAGCGCGCGCGGTTCGGAATTGGGTTCTGAGCCGCGCGCGTTAGCACGCGGTTGGAATGGTTATTCCCTGACGGGCGCCCAAGGTCAACGCCTTCAACAAATCCGAAGACAATCCGAAGGTAAATTCGGCCCCGTTTGGCCCTACGCTCAGTCTGCGGGTGGGTTCCGCGGAAGGAGTGATGAAAAAATGACGATCGGTAAAGCCAGCCTTTGGTTCGGGCGCGTGACGGCGGTGGTGCTCTTCCTTTTCTGGGGAGCGTTCTTTGTGGAGCACACGGCGGAGTGGTTCCTGCGAGGCGATGGGCAGTTGCCCCCGGCGTGGGTCGCGGTGCAGCATGGCTTCCACTTCCTGATGCTGGTGGGCTTGGCCGCTATGCTCAAGTGGGACAAACTGGGCGCGGTGGTGCTGACCGTGGCCACATTCGCGTTCTTCGGATTCATCGGCCTCCGCGGATTCCCGTGGATCGCCTTGCTGAATCTGATCCCGCTACTGGGCTTCGGCGTCTATTGGATGAGTATGCGGCGGGCGGTTCGGAGCGCCGGGAATCGATAGCGCCGAGGGGATTCGCCAGGTCCGCGGCCGTCGTGGTCAGACCATTCACCCGACAGCCGCCCTCGGAGCGAAGTCCGAGAGCGGCCACGGCTTCACGGTTCGCGATGCGGTTTCACTTTCGCGCTTCGAAGCGCACTTCCACCTCAGTACTCACATTCACGGGGCGGCCACCCTGGACCGGGGGCTGATAACGAAATTGAGACCACGGCACAATCTCACAGAGCTGCACGCCGGTTTCCAGCTCAGAGATCTTTCCCTCCCGGTCGATGACGACCTTGCAGCGAACCGTTTCTCCGGCGGGCTCCCAGAGGGGTGCGGTTTGGACGGCTGAACCCTCTATCAGCAGGGCCTTTTGTTTGTCACTGGGAACAGAGACCGTGGGGATCCCCTTCTCCTTGACTGCCGGCGCTTTGCCGCCCTCTTTGGCTGGAGCGGGCTGTATTTTGGTGACGAGGATGATGGGCCGGGCCGGATAGCGGGCCACGCGGCTGCGCAAGGCCGCAACCTTCACATCGGTCTCCTCAAACGACATGCCGCTCCAGGCCATCCTGACGACACGCTCGCAGCTTGTCTTGAGTGGATAGCCATTCTTGCCCTGGTCGGGATCGCCAATTTCTTCAATAGCCTTCTGCGCGTGTATGCCTTCGACGATGTACTCGTTCCCGTCGACCACGTCAGCGGGCTTTCTTGAGAACAGTCGGTATTGCTGCCTGCCCTCCCAAATGAGCACAGAAGGACCGCCGCCGTTTAGAGCAGCATCGCTCGTCGCATCCATGAGATGCAGAACCCGAAGCTTGCCCTGGACTTTGATTGGGGCGGTCACGGCCTTCTTGGTTTCACTGGCTGGCGGCGCGCTGGAGCAACCGCTCAATGCGGCAAGCGCAGGAAGCAATAAAGAAAAACAGACTACGTGTGCGTTGCGGATCATCCGGCATAACCTCTCTTTCGGGACCTGTTCGTCCGATTAGACGGTATCACGGAGCATGATCGGCTGCAACGGAGGCCCAGCCCTGGTCTCCCTTTGCACCGCCCCGCTGGTGTCCATGGGTTCAGGCTCGTGCCTCACATTCACGCCGATATCCTCGCCGCGGAACCAATGGAGCTCACCACGCTACAGCTTGAGTGGGAGTTCACGCGGTTGTCCGGGAAGCCGCCGCTGGTCACATCAACTTCCCGGTGATCATACTCGCCGCCACTGCGGGTGGCCGCTGGGGTGAGCTACTGGCGCTCACCTGATCACAATTCAACAAAAATGCGATGGTTCTCGTGATCAGCAAGGCTCTGGAGCAAACCCGACGGCGAGAACATCCGCTACAGGCGCCACGGGCTGCGCATCGTGCGGCCCAGCATCCTGGTGGCTTCAGCGTCGCCGAGGATCTCCATCGTGACCGGGTTCCACTGGATCTTGCGGCCCGTCAGCATGGAGATGTTGCCGAGCCAGCCGGGCGTGGCTGAGCGGAGCGCCGTCGCGGCGGGCGTCAAGGTGGGCTTGCGCGATTTCACGCTGTCAATGAACTCCTGGTAGTGACCGGGCGACTTCGGGTACGCGATTTCGTTGGAGTTGAGCTCGACGGTGAGGATGGCCGGATCCGACGCCTGGATGCGTCCGCGATCCACCGAGAGCCAGCCCTTGTCTCCGATCCACTTGGTCCCGCCGCGAATCTCCTTGTAGCCGCCGGCCATGATCATGGTGACGCCTTCGGCGTACTTGCACTCCACCCTGTACCTGGTGGCGGTGTTCCACAACGCCTCCCGGGGCGGGAACTCGCCCGTGCCTTCCACCTCCACTGGCCCCGTTCCGTCGAAACCCAGGCCCCAGTGGGCGATATCGACGTGATGGCCGACCCAGTCCATCAACTGACCCCCGGCATAGTCGTAGTTCCAACGCCAGTTTTTGTGGACGCGGGCGGCGCAATAGGGGGCCTCCGGCGCGGGTCCCAGCCAGCGGTCATACCAGAGCGTCTCCGGCGGCTTGGTGATGGTGGTCTGGTCCTTGGTCTTGGCGAAATCCGTGTGGCCCCCCGGCAGGCCCACCTCGACCGTGTGGACCTTGCCGATGTAGCCATTGCGCACCAGTTCGCAGCCGCGGCGGAAGTTCTCCTTGGACCGCTGCCAACTGCCGGTCTGCCAGATGCGCGAGAACTTCTCAGCGGTCTTGACCATCAGAAGGCCCTCCTCGAAGTTGTGGGCCAGCGGCTTTTCGCAGTAGATGTCCTTGCCGGCGCGGGCCGCGCATACCGCCACGATGCCGTGCCAGTGGTCCGGGACGGCGATGGACACGGCGTCGATATCCCGGCGAGCGAGCACCTCTTCAAAGGCATGATAGGCGGCGCAGTTCTGATTGCCGTACTTCATGTCGATCTTGGCCTTGTTTTCAGTGAGGTGGCCGTCGTCGAGATCGGCCAGCGCGACGTACTGGACGCCCTTGCATTTCAGGAACTCTTCCACGTGGCCGCCGCCCATCCAGCCGACGCCGATGGTGGCGAAGGCGACTCGATCACTGGGCGGCGTGGCGCCGTTCAATCCAATGGCTGAGCCGGGGATCAGGGCCGGGGCGGCGAGAGATTTCAGGAGCGTTCGGCGAGTTGTCATTTGCAATGTCCGCATCCCATTCTATTTCAATTGCCGCGCCGCTTCGGCGCACCTTTACACTGAGCTATGTTTTCGTTGTATAGTGAGCGAAGGGGGCCAAAGGCTGAAGGGTCCTTTCGCTTTTGTTATTGAACAGACCGGGGCTACGGTGGCGAGACTCGCCGGCCGGTGCCTCGTTTTGTGTTTTAGGAGCAACCAAACTCAACACATGAACTTCCAGAAGAATCTGCCGCATGTTTCCTTCTAGATATCCTCGTCCTCGCGTCAAGATCAGAGAGAACGTCAATGAGGCCATTCGGGCGCGCGAGGTACGCGCGATCTTTCCGGATGGCAGCGTGGAGGTGATGCCAACCCAGGCCGCCATCCGCCGCGCCCAGGACCTCGGGCTGGATCTGATCCTCATTGCGCCCACCGCGGAGCCGCCCGTGGCGAAAGCCATGGACTACGGCCAGTGGCAATATGAGCAGAAGAAGAAGCAGCACGAGGCGAAGAAGAAGCAGCACGTCATCCAGGTGAAGGAGCTGAAGTTCCGGCCCAACACCGACGATCACGACTACGACTTCAAGATGAATCACGCCGTGCGTTTCCTGGGTGAAGGAAACCGCGTGAAGGCGGTGGTGCAGTTCCGCGGCCGCGAAATTGCGCACGTGGATCTGGGCAAGAAACTCCTCCTGCGCTTTGCTGCGGATCTGGCGACGCATGGTTCCGTGGAAGGCCAGCCGAAACTGGAGGGGCGCAACGCCCACGTCATCATCAGTCCACTCAAGAAAGACGCCGGCCCGGCAAAGCCGCCGAAGGAAAGCCGGCCCGTGCTGGCGTCCCGGCCCATACTGGCCAGCGAACCGCCCAAGCAACAGGGATAGGCGGGCGGAGCCTGGTCAGGCCGGGATCCACCGCGCTCTCAGTGTCTTTCGAAGTGGGCGGCCCTTTGCCGTGCCATGCGGATGGGCCCCGCCTGCTCAGGGCCTGTCACGAAACAACGATTTCACTTGGTGAAACCCCTCGCTGACCCGCGCGGCTCAGAAACCACTTCCGAGCAATAGTCCCGCGGTGCGGGTCAAAGAGGGAAAGAACTTGGCGATACCGTGTAGCGCGAGCGGCTGGCATTGTGCTCGAACGCAAAGCACGCAAGTTCGGCTTCCAATTAGTGCCAAGCGCCGATTGAGACGCT